>DATBGA010000099.1:0-20364 GCA_036558225.1 Candidatus Methylomirabilota bacterium
AAGAGCGGCAGGAGCGGCCGCAGCACCGCGCGGAGCGGCGAGGCGGCCAGGTCGCCGAGCGACCCGGGGAAGGTCGCCGCCATCAGTGGCGTACGTCCGGGATCGGAAGGCCGCCGCTCAGGACGGCCGAGCGTCCTGCATCGCCCGCCAGAGGCGCTCCGGGGAGATCGGCAGGCGCGTCATGCGCACGCCGACCGCGTCCCGGACGGCGTTGGCGATCGCGGGCGCGGTCGGGACCATCGCGGGCTCGCCGATCCCGCGGGCCCCCCACGGTCCCATCCCCTCGCCGGACTCGAGGACGATCGTCGTCACGTCCGGGACGTCGAGCGCGGTCGGGATGAGGTAGGTCATGAGGTTGGGCGTGAGCGTGACGCCTTCCGCGACCCGGTCCTCCTCGAGGAGGGCGTAGCCGAGGCCCATCGCGGCGCCGCCCTCCATCTGCCCCTCGACCGAGTTCCGGTTGATGGCGCGGCCCACGTCGTAGCACGCGGCGAGCGCCAGCACCGCCACCTCGCCCGTCGCCTCGTCGACCTCGACCTCCACCGCCTGCGAGCCGAAGGTGAAGTCCGGGAACACCTTTCCCTGCCCGGTCTCGAAGTCCATGACCTGCCCCGCCGGCGCCTGGTAGATGGCGAACGCCGAGCGCGACCGGTGGGCGCGCGCGCAGGCCGCCGCCAGCTCCCGGAACGCGACGCGCCGGTCCGCTGCGTCGCGCAGGACCGCCGCGCCGTCGGCCAGGTCCACGGCGTCGGGGGACGCGGCGAGCAGCTCCGCCGCCTGGGCGATGAGCGTCGCCCGGAGCTCGCTCGCCGCCTTGTGCACCGCGGAGCCCGACATGTAGAGCTGCCGAGTCGCGGTGGTGGTGCCCGCGAGCGGCGTCAGCGCCGAGTCGCCGATGTGGATGGCGATGTCCGCCTGGGGCACGCCCAGAAGCTCTGCCGTGATCTGGACGAGCGAGGCGGCCTGGCCGCCGCCGATGTCGGGCACGCCGGTCCGGACGAGGACCGTGCCGTCCATCTGGAGCTCCACCCACGCGCTGGCCCAGTCGTGGAGCCAGACGATCCGCCCGTAGGACGTGAGCGCCGAGGCGACGCCCCGTCCCACGCGCTTGCCGGACCCAGACGGCGTGCGGCGCGGGCCGAGCGCGGCCACGGCGCGCCGCGCCGTCTCGGGGAGCCAGACCGCCGTCTCGAGCTCCTGCCCCGAGGCCAGGCGCTCGCCCTTCCGGAGGTAGTTCCGCTCGCGGACGACGACGGGATCGAGGCCGAGCGAACGGGCCAGCTCGTCCATCTGGCTCTCGTACGCGAACGCCGGCTGCGCCGAGCCGAAGCCCCGGAAGGCGGAGGTGGGCGGGTTGTTCGTCAGGACCGACACGCCGTCGACCTTTACGTGGGGGATGCGGTACGGCCCCGCGGCGTGGACCATGCCGTAGAGGAGGGTCAGGGGCGACAGGTACGCGTAGGCGCCGGCGTCGGAGATGAGCTCGATCTCGACCGCCACGAGCGTGCCGTCCCGGCGGGCGCCGTGCCTGTACCGCATCACGAACGGGTGGCGCTTCGTCGGCGAGATGATCGACTCCTCGCGCGAGTAGCAGAGCCGCACCGGCCGGGTGGTCTTCCAGACCAGGAGGCCGAGGAACACCTCGACGGTGACGTCCTCCTTGCCGCCGAAGCCGCCGCCGATGTACGGCGCGATGATCCGGACCCGGGAGTGGGGCAGCCCCAGCACGTTGGCGACGTCCCGGAAGTGCTCGATGACCTGGGTCGCGACGCGGATCGTGATCACGCCGTTCTCGTCGAGCCAGGCGACGCCGGCCTCGGGCTCGATGAAGGCGTGGTCGATGAACGGCGTCCGGTAGGTCCGCTCGACCACGACGTCCGCCTCGCGGAAGCCCGCCTCCACGTCGCCCTTGCGGATCTTCCAGCGCGAGATGACGTTCCCCGCCGGCTCGAGACGCGGGGCGTCATCGCGCATCGCGAGCTCGGGATCGAAGATGCCGGGGAGGTCCGCGTATTCGACCGCCACTCGGCGGGAGCCCTCCTCGGCGGCCTCCTCGGTCTCGGCGGCGACGAGCGCGACGGGCTCTCCGAGGAAGCGCACAACCTCGTCCGCGAGCACCTGCGTCCGCGCGCGGAGGGGGCCCACCGTCGTGGTCTGCCCGGGGACGTCGCTGAAGAGGACGTTGTGGGGCACGTCGCGAGCGGTGACGACGCATCGCACGCCCGGCACCGCCTCGGCCGCGCTCACGTCGATCCGGACGATCCGCGCCGACGGGCGGGGAGACCGCACGACCTTCGCGTGGAGCATGCCGCCCATCGAGAAGTCGTCCGCATAGCGCGTGAGGCCGAAGACTTTGTCGCTGGCGTCGGGGCGAGGGACCCGCTGGCCGACGATGCGGAAGTCCCCGGCGCCGACGGGCTTCGACGGGGCGGCCGACGCGTCGCTCATGGGCGCTTGGCGGCCGGGCCCGACTCGACGAGACGTTGGGCGGCGGCGAGGGCCGCGTCCACGATCTTGTGGTACCCGGTGCAGCGACACAGGTTCCCGCCGATCGCCTCGCGGATCTCCTGGCGACTGGCCTGGGGGTGCGCGGCGAGCGCGGCGTAGAGCGTCACCAGCATGCCCGGGATGCAGATCCCGCACTGCGCCGCGCCCAGCTCGATGAAGGCGGCCTGGAGCGGGTGCGGCGTCTCCGGCGTTCCGAGCCCGCGCACCGTCGTGACCGCGCGCCCATCCGCCTGGACCGCCAGCGCCAGGCAGGAGTTGATCGCCCGGCCGTCGAGGAGCACGGCGCAGGCGCCGCAGTCGCCCCGCTCGCAGCCCGACTTGACCTCGGTCGCCGCGAGGCGCTGGCGGAGCACGCTCAGGAGGGTCTCGTGGGGCTCTACCGTCGTGCGCACCCGCGTGCCGTTCAGCGTCAGCTCGATGGGCCGCACGACTAGCCTCCGCCCGCCGCGCCGAGACAGCGGGCGACCAGCGCCCGAACCATCGCCGTCCGGTAGTCGGCGCCCCCGCGCACGTCGGTGATCGGCCGGGCGGCGGCGGCGGCCAGGTCGGCCGCGCGCCCGATGCGGGCCGGGTCGGGCGGCGCGCCCACGAGGGCCGCCTCCGCGTCGCGCGGGCGGAACGGCCGGGGCCCCACCGCGCCGAGCGCGATCCGGGCGTCGGTGACACGGCCCGCCGCGTCCAGCGCGAGCCACGTGGCGACGCTCACGACCGCGATGGCGCCGCCGCGCTTCAGCCCGAGCTTGTACCAGGCCTGGCGGCCGCCGTGTCGCGACACGACGACCTGCCGGATCAGCTCCCCGGCGTGCGCGGCCGTCCGCCGCGGCCCGAGCAGGAAGGCATCCAGCGGAACCGTGCGCTGGCCGCCCGGGCCCGCGAGCACCACGGCCGCGTCCAGGGCCAGCAGGGGCACCACGAGATCGGCGCCGGGGCTCGCGTTCGCGAGGTTCCCGCCGAGCGTGGCCTTGTTCCGTGTCAGGAAGTCGGCGAAGTCCCCGGCGGCGGCCCGGAGGGCGGGCAGCCGCGCCGCGACGAGCGGGGAGGCCAGCAACTCCCCCACCGTCACGCCGCCGCCCATCCGCGTGGCGCCGTCGTCCGCGTCGATCCCCCGGAGCTCGGCGAGCTCGCCGACGTCCACCACCAGGGGCGCCTGGCGCCGGCGCTCGCGGAGGTCGACCACGAGGTCGGTGCCGCCCGCGAGGGCCAGGGCCGCGGGGTTCTCCGCGAGCAGCGTCGTCGCCTGGACGAGCGACGTCGCGCGCCGGTACTCGAACCGCGGGAGGAGCACCGCTAGGGGGCCAGGATCACGATCGGCGCGTCGATCGGCCCCTCGCTCGTGATGACCAGCGTCTGCTGGCCGGGGGAGGCGCCCCGCAGGAGCGAGACGGGCGCGGGGCCGCCCAGGACGCGGCCGGACCGCGAGACGTCCTCGACGGTCACGCGCGTTTCGCCGGCGGCGCCGGTCCCCCTCGGTGCGAGGCGGCGGTCGACGGTGACCAGGACCGACGGCGTGCCCACGGGCACCGTCGACAAGGTCCGGGTCGCCGGCATGGGGCCGACCGTCCGGCCCGCTCCCGTGGTGTTCGTCACCGTGACGCGCGTCGCGGTCACGCCCGGCCGGGGCGACGCGGTCCGGGTCGTGACGTGGATCGACGGCGGGCGCGTCGACGGCGCCGACACCGCCCGGGGCGCCTGGATCACGATCGGGACGACCACGCGCGACTGAGCCGACGCCCGCCCCGGCGGAGTGCCCGCCAGTCCAAGAGCCGCGAGGACCCCTGCCACGACCATCACCTGCCTCATCACCATGCCTCCCGTACGCTCCGCCCGCCCTGGATGGACGGGATCAGGATCATCTCGTCCCCGTCATGGAGCACTGTCCCGTCGCCGGCGGACTCGCCGTTGACCGCCGCGTGCAGCTCGAGCGCCGACAGCTCCAGCCGACGGAGCGCCTCGAACACCGTCGACCCCGACGGGAGCTCGAGCGTGAGCGTATCGCGACCGTCGGCCGCCCGGGCGAGGCCGAAGACGTACCTGACCGTCACGACCACGCCACCTCCGTCGGTCAGCGGCGCCGGCCGCCGGACCGGCCCGTCCTCCGCCGGCTTCCGGCGCCTCGGCGGCTCGCCGCCCGGGATCGCGGCCGCCCGGCGCCCGCCGTCGGCCCGCCCGGCCGCACGGCGATCGCCTCCACCTCGAGGCGCAGCTCGGGGCGCGCGAGCTCCACCACGACGACGCCGGTGTTCGCGGGGTAGACGCCGTCCGGAAAGAGCTTGGGGTACTCCGCGCGGCGCCAGTCGGCGAACGGCCCCCAGTCCTCGTTCCGCACGAGGAACGTCGTGAACTTGACGACGTCGCGGAGCGTGCAGCCCGCCTCGGCAAGGACGGCGGCCAGATTGCGGTATACCTGGGTCGCCTGCGCCTTGATGTCGCCCGCGCCCACCACGTGGCCCTCGGCGTTCATCGCCACCTGGCCGGCGACAAACACCAGGCGCGCCGGATCCACGGCGAATCCCGCCGAGTACATGCCGATCGGTTTCCCGTCCGCCGTCGGCGCCAGGACCTTCCGTCCCATGTTCCCTCCCTACCGTCTGTTCCCGCGTCTGTTCCCGGCACGCCGCGCGCCCACTCGGCGTCCGGCGGGGCGCCGTGCGCGGCCCCGGCGCCGGATCGGCGAGCGGGGTATGGCGGCGATGGCCCGGATCTCCACGAGGAGCTCCGGCCGCGCGAGCGCCTTCACCACGATGAAGGACTGCGCGGGCAGCGGGTCCCCGAAGTACTCCTGGGCGACGCGACCGGCCGGCTCCATGAGCTCCGCGCTCGTCGCGTACACGGTCATCTCCACCACGTCCCGGAGGTCGCCGCCGGCCTGCCTGAGGAGCGTCCGGACGTTCTCGATCGCCTGGCGGGTCTGCGCCGCCGGATCGGCGACGCCGACGAGCCGGCGGTCGGGCCCGTGACGGTCGAAGGCCACCTGCCCGGCGAGGAAGACGAGCCTCGCCGGCCCCTCGATCACGACGCCGTGCGAGAAGGGCCAGGGATGCGGCGCCTGCCTCGTGAGCCCGGTCCGCTTCATCCGCCCCTCGCTACACGTCCCAGCCGCCGTCGACCGTCAGGCACTGCCCCGTCATGTTACGCGACTCCTCGCTGCAGAGGAACAGCACGGCGTTCGCGACGTCCTCGGCCGTCGTGACCCGGCGGAGCGCCATCTCCTGCACGTATTCCGCGTAGACCTGCTCGGGGGTCCATCCGCGCTTCTGCGCCTTCTCGCGGCAGAGCCGATCCATGCGCTCCCCCGCCACGATCCCGGGGGCGACGCAGTTGACGTTGATCCCGTGGGGGCCGACCTCGAGCGCGACCGTCCGCGTGAACCCCCGCACCGCCCACTTGGAGGAGGAGTAGGCCGCGCGCAGCTTGTAGCCCCGGAGCCCCGAGGTCCCGGCGATGTTCACGATCTTCCCGTGGCGCTGGCGGAGCATCACCGGCACGACGTGCTTGGTCGGGAGGAACGTCCCCCGAAGGTTGATCGCGAGCAGGTCGTCCCAGTCCTCCGCGCGAATCTCGTGGATCGGCGTCTCGATGGGGCCGGTCGTCCCTGCGCAGTTGACCAGAGCGTCGATGCGGTCGAAGGTCCGGACCGCGCTCTGGACCATGGCCTGGACCTGCGTCTCGTCGCGCACGTCGACGGCGACGACGAGGGCCCGCCGCCCGAGCGCGCCCGCCTCCTTCGCCACCGCCTCGAGGGGCGGGACGTCGCGCGCGGCGAGGACGAGATCCGCCCCCTCTTCCGCGAGGCGGAGCGAGATCGCCCGTCCCATGCCCTTCGCGGCCCCGGTCACGACCGCCGTCTGGCCCTCGAGCCTCATCCGGATCCTCAGGCCCGGCCATCGCCGGCCGCGCTCGCCGAGGCCGGGGCGAGGTAACCCTCCCGCCGGTCGTCGGCCAGGAGCGCGGACGACCGGGCCGCGGGGTCGCCGTACCCGCCGCCCCCGCAGGTGTCGATCACGACGACGTCGCCGGCCTGAAGGCGCACGGTCTCCTTTCCCTTGACGTCGCGTGCCGTTCCATCCCGCTCGAGCGTGACGCGGTAGGGGGCCCCGGGCTCGCCGCCGAAGGCACCCCACGGCGGCACGACCCGGCGCTCGAGCATCGTGGTGAGCGTCGCGTCGGTCAGGACCCGGTAGGCCCGCGTGAAGCCGCATCCGCCGCGATGCGCGCCCGCGCCGCCGCTGCCGGGCCGGAGGGCCTGGCGGACGATCTCGATGGGGTACTCGGTCTCGACGACCTCGATCGGCGTGTTCATCACGTTCGACATGTGGACGCGGACCGCGTGCCCGCCGTCCCGCGCGGCGCCCGCGCCCTCGCCGCCCCCGTGGACCTCGTAGAGGATCCGCCACCGCTCGTCCTGCCGGGTGCCGATGATGAGGAGCCCGGACGTCGTGGGGCCGCCCGCCGTGATGCGCTCGGGGATGGCCCGGGCGAGCGCCTTGTAGCACGCGTCGACGACCCGCTGGGACGTCTCGTGGTTGCCCCCGACGACCGGGGCGGCGGGCGGCGGGCTCAGGATCGTGCCGGGCGGGATGTGCACCGCGAGGGGACGGTAGCAGCCGTCGTTGGCGGGAACGTCGGACGCGACGAGCGACTTCACGCTGTAGTAGACGGCGGAGCAGGTGACGTACGGCGTCGCGTTCACCGGGCCCTTCACCGTCGCGCCGGTGCCCGTGAAGTCGAACGCGGCGCGCTCGCCCCGCACGGTGACGGTGACCCGCACCGGCACGGGCCGGTCCTCGTGGCCGTCGTCGTCGATCCAGTCCTCGCCCGAGTAGACGCCGTCGGGGATCTCGCCGATCGCCCGGCGCATCGCGGCTTCCGACTCCGCCCGGTAGCGGTCGAAGCAGCCAAGGACCGTGGGGGCGCCGTAGCGCTCGAAGAGCTCGCCGAGGCGGCGCGCCCCTACCTCGACCGCGGAGTACATGGCGCGGCAGTCGCCCTCGCGCTCATCGCGGCCGCGGAGGTTCGCCATGATGAGGTCGAGGGCCCGCGTGGGTCCCTTCCGGTCGAAGACCTTGATCGGCGCGATCCGGAGCCCTTCCTGGACGGCCTCGTCCGCCCACGGCACGTACGACCCCGGGACGGCGCCGCCGATGTCCGCCCAGTGGGCGAGATTGATGGCGAACGCAGCGAGTCGCCCGCCGGCGAACACCGGCCGGATCGCCTTCACGTCGGGGAGGTGGTTGCCGCCGACCTCGGGGAGGTTCAGGTACCAGACGTCCCCGTCCCGGAGCTCTCGCCGTGGCACGCGCCGGAGGAACTCCTTCACCGTGAAGGCCATCACGCCCAGGTGGATGGGGATGTCGCGGCCCTGGGCGATCAGCCGGCCCCGGGCATCGGTCAGCGCGCTCGAGAGGTCGCCCGCCTCCTTGAGCAGCGGCGACCGTGCGGAGCGCATGATGATGACGCTCATTTCCTCCGCGATCGCGTAGATCGCGTGCCGCACCACCTCCAGCGTCACCGGGGTCAGACTTTGACTCCCCGACATTTCCCCGCTCCGGCGAGGGCGCCCGCCGCGAAATGTAGTGATGTCAAGGTCTGACCCCCATCCACAGGTTGCCGGTGCGGTCGAGGTGGGCGGTGTGGCCCGGGTAGACGAGGGTCGTCGCCCAGGGATCCTCGATGAGGGCCGGGCCCTTGACCGGGTGCTCGGGCGGGAGATCCTCGCGCCGGTAGACCGGCAGGGCGGTGGGCCCGGTCTCCGGGAAGTACGCCTCGTGCTCCGCGAACGGCTGCCCGGCGCCGGTCGCGGGCCACTCCGGCAGCCGCGCCTCCGCCGCCTCGACGGCCGCGCGGACGCGGAGGTTCACGCACTCCACGGCGTCGTCCGTCGCGTACGCGTACAGCCTCCGGTGGAGGGCGTGGAAGCCCGCGCGCAGGCCGTCGAGGTCCCCCGCCCACGCGACCTCGAGCTCGTAGTTCTGGCCGATGTACCGGGCGTCGACGCTCCGGCGCACCTCGATCGACTCGGGCCGGCGGCCCTCGGCCAGGAGCGGCGCGCGCACCGCCTCCACCAGCGGCGCGAAGCGGGCCTCGAGCTCGGCCGCCGCCAGCCCGGCGAGCGGCCGCCGGAAGGTCTGGACGTGATCGTAGGCGACCTCCGCCACGACGCAGCCGAGCGCCGAGAACACGCCGGCGTGCGCGGGAACGACGACGCCCGGCATGCCGAGATCCTGCGCCAGCCGGCCGGCGTGGAGCGGCCCGGCGCCGCCGTAGGCGATCAGCGTGAAGCCGCGGAGGTCGTGGCCGCGCTGGACGGAGATCAGGCGGACCGCGCGGCGCATCGCGGCGTTCGTCACCTCGAGGACGCCCGCCGCCGCCTCGCGCAGCCCGAGCCCGAGCGCCTCCGCCACGGGCTCGAGCGCGGCCCGCGCGCGCGCCGCGTCCACCCGGATCGCCTCGCCGAGGAGCGCCTCCCCGCGGAGCGTGCCGGCCACGGCGTGAGCGTCGGTGACCGTCGGCGCCGCTCCGCCGAGGCCGTAGCAGGCGGGGCCAGGCCGGGCGCCCGCGCTCTCCGGCCCCACCCGGAGCGTCCCGCCGTCGGCCCGGGCCAGCGAGCCGCCGCCCGCGCCGATGGACTCGACCCCGACCGAGGGCAGCCGCACGGGGTGCCCGCCCAGCCGGCGCTGCGGCAGGGTCTCGGCGCGCCCGTCGGCGATCAGGCACACGTCGGTCGTCGTCCCGCCCATGTCGAAGGCGATGGCGTTCCGCAGCCCCACCGCGCGCGCGAGGAACCGCGACGCCGCCACGCCGCCCGCGGGGCCCGACACGGCCATGGCGAGCGGCCGCCGCCGCGCGACCGCTGCCGACATCATGCCGCCGTTCGACTGGAGCAGGTGGAGCGTTGCGCCGACGCGCGCGCGGGCGAGCGAGGCCTCGAGGTCGGCGAGGTACCGGTCGGCGATCGGCATGACCGCCGCGTTCAGCGCCGTGGTCGCGGTGCGCTCGTACTCCCGGAACTCCGCGTTGATCTCGTGCGAGACCGAGACGAACGGGACGTGCCCCTCGAGCGCCGCGCGCAGACGCGCCTCGTGGGCCGGATGCGCGTAGGCGTGGAGCAGGCAGACGGCCACCGCCTCGACGCCGCTCGCGCGGAGCGCCGCCGCCAGTGCGGGCAGCTCGTCCTCCGCGAGGGCCACGGCGATCCGGCCGTCGGCCAGGACGCGCTCCGTCACCTCGAGCCGGAGATGACGGGGCACCAGGGGCGCCGGCCGCGGCGCGAGGTCCAGCCGGTAGAGGTCCTGCCGGCTCTGGCGGGCGATCTCGAGCACGTCCCGGAAGCCCCGGGTGGTCACGAGGGCCGTCCGGGCATGTCGGCCCTCGACGATGGCGTTGGTCACGATCGTGGTCCCGTGGGCGATCGAGCCCGCATCGGGCGCCAGCGCCTGCAGACCCGCCAGGACGCCACGCGCCGGCGCCTCGGGCGTGGTCAGGACCTTGCGCGAGCGCACCGCCTCGGACGCGGCATCGATGGCGACGAGGTCGGTGAACGTCCCGCCGACGTCGATCCCGACGCGAACGCTCACCGCGTCACGCTCGCCGGCGGGGGCGCCGGCGTCCCGGTTTCGCGGGGACCGCCACGGGATCGTGTGCGAGCGCCGTCATGGGCGTGCGGATGCGAGTGATCATGACCGGGAGCAACACGCGGCGGGCCCGTATGACGCCTCCTCGGGAGGAACTGGCGGCAAGATCTGGGCAGCGGCCGAATTCGTGCGAATGATAGGGGGACCCGGAAGGCGTGTCAACGGCCGCGGCCCTCGAGGAGGAGCGCTCCGATGTCCGAATTCCTCTACCGGATCCAGCCAACCCGCCCGGCGATGCTGACCGACGGCCTCGCGCCCGCGGACCGCGAGGCGATCGCCGCGCACTTCGCGTACCTCCAGGAGCTTGCCGCGGTCGGCGTGGTGCAGCTCTTCGGGCGTACCCAGACGACGGATCCCTCGACCTTCGGGATCGTGATTTTCCGCGCCGGCTCCCCGGCCGAGGCGCGGCGGATCATGAAGGACGACCCGGCGGTGCGGGCCCGCGTCGTGCGGGCCCAGCTCGTCCCCTTCCGCATCGCCGGCGTCGGCTCGGGCCCGTCAGCCCCGAGCTGACTCGAGCCCGGGCGCGCCCGCGCCAGCGCCGGTCGAGGCCGACGAACGCGGGCTAGACGGTCACCGTGGCGGGGCCAGCCAGTCGGCCAGCTCGGTCAGTGTCGGGAACTCCCGGTCGACCCGACCCCCGTCGTCCGGCGCGTCGCCGTTGCGGTTGATCCAGGCGTTCGGGATGCCCTGGGCCCGGGCCGGAACCATGTCGTGGAAGTAGCCCTGGCCGACGTGGAGCCAGGCGCGCGCGCCGACGGCCCGGCGGGCGGCCTCGAAGTGCGGGGGGGCGGGCTTGTACGCCCGGACCCGCTGGGCGGTGACGACGAGCTCGAAGTCCACGGTGAGGTGCCGGCGGGTCGCCGCCAGGAGGTCGTCGTCGATGTTCGACAGGATGCCCAGCGCGTAGCCGGCGCCGCGGAGGCGCTCGAGCGAGGCGTTGGTGTCGGGGAACGGCACCCACCCCGGCAGGCTCTCCGCGAGGAACGACGCCCGCGCGGGATCGAGCCGCCAGCCGAGTCGGGCCGCGACGCCGCGCGCGGACTCCGCCAGGACCTCGCGGTACGAGCGGTATCCGCCCGCCTCGACCTCCCGCTCCGCCGCCAGGTAGGCCCGGACGAGCGCCGCCCGCTCGAGCCGCACGCCGTCCGCCCACGCGGCGCGCATGAGCGCCGTCGCGAGGCCGCCCTCCCAGTCGACGAGGGTGCCGTAGCAGTCGAACGTGACGACGTCGTACCGCCGCGCGGTCGCCACCCTACGGCAGCCAGTCCCGCAGCGGGCGGACCTGGATCCGCGCGGCCTCGAGCCCCTCGCGGACGGCGCGGACGATGCGCTCGGCGCCCGGCGTGTCGCCGTGGCAGCAGATGGTCTGGACCGAGATGTCGATGTCGACGCCGTCGATCGTCCGCACCTTGCCCTCGGCCGCCATCCGCACGGCCTGCGCGGCCGCCTTCGCCGGGTCCGTGATGAGCGCGCCCGCCTTCCGCCGGGAGACCAGCTGGCCGTCCACCTCGTAGGCGCGGTCGGCGAACCCTTCGGAGGCGACGCGGATCCCCATCTTCCGGCAGTGCGCGTCGTACTTCCCCGAGGCGAGCGTCATGAGGATGACCCGCTCGCCCGACTCCCGCGCGGCCCGCCCGATCGCCTCGGCGATCGCCTCCTGCGTCTCGGCCATCGTGTAGAGGATGCCGTGGGGCTTGACGTGCTGGAGCTCCAGACCCGCCGCCCGGCAGAACTCGCGGACGGCGCCAGTCTGGTAGCACACGTAGTCCCGCAGCTCGGCGGGCGTCACGTCCATGACCCGCCGGCCGAAGCCCATGAGGTCCGGCAGCGACGGATGCGCTCCGATCGCGACCCCGTGCTTCTGCGCCAGCGCGACGGTCTTCCGGATGACGTGGGGATCGCCGCCGTGGAAGCCGCACGCGATGTTGGCCGAGGTGATCTGCGGCATGATGGCCTCGTCGGCCCCGAGGGTCCATCGCCCGTAGGACTCGCCCATGTCGCAGTTGAGGTCGATCACGTTGGCCATTGCGTCACTCCTCCGGGCGCCGCGAGCTCGTGCGGCCGGGCGGCGCCCCCGTTTTGGCTCAGCTCATTCCTTCGAACGCGCGGGCGAGCCACGCGGCCTCCGCGGCGAGCGCGGCATGGGCCTCCTCCAGGGTCACCCGGCGGAAACGGATCCGGTGACCCGGCCGGGTCTGGCCGATCGCGCCGATGTCCACGCCGATCACGGTCGCGATCTTCGTGTAGCCGCCGGTCGTCTGGCGGTCCACCAGAAGCACGATCGGCTGCCCTTCGCCGGGAACCTGGATCCCGCCCAGCGGGATGCCGTCCGACACGATGTCGTGGCCGCACGCGTGGGCGATCTCGGGTCCCTTCAGACGATACCCCATCCGGTCCGCCTGCGGGGTGACGTCGTAGGGACCCTCGAGGAACGCCCGGATGCCCTCCGGCGTGAAGCGATCGTCCTGCGGCCCCAGGATCACGCGGCATTCCCGCTCGGCGGGGTACGCGGGCCGGAGCGCCGGCGGAACCGTCCGGCCCTCTCGCGCCGCGCCCAGAGACGGGCCCAGCGCCAGCGCGTCGCCCTTCTGGAGCGCCCGGCCGCCGAGCCCGCCGAGACGCCCGCGAAGATAGGTCGCGCGGGAGCCGAGTGCCAGCGGGACGTCGATGCCCCCCGCCACGGCAAGGTACGCGCGGCAGCCGGCGCTGGCCATCTGGAACCCGAGGAGGTCGCCCGGCCGGGCGCGGACGCCGGTCCAGGCCGGAGCCCCCTGGCCGTTGATCGTGAAGCCCATGGGGGCGCCCGTCACGGCCACCACGACGGCCTGCCGCACCTCGAGCCGCGGGCCCTTGATCGTGCACTCGAGCGCCGCCGCACCGTCCTCGTTCCCCACGAGCCGGTTGGCGACCAAGAACGCGGCACGGTCCATCGGCCCCGACGGCGGGATCCCGACCCGCTGGTAGCCGAGGCGCCCGAGATCCTGGACCGTGGTCAGGAGCCCGGGGTCGACGACGACGAGGTCGCTCACTGGATGACTTCGTCGGCACGCGCGAGCACGGCCGGTGGGATCGTCACGCCGATGGCCTTGGCGGTCGCCAGGTTCACGATCAGCTCGTAGCGCGTCGGCTGCTCGACCGGGATGTCGGCCGGGCGCGTTCCGTGCAGGATCTTGGCAACGGTGGTCGCGGCGAGTCGATGCATCTCAGCTCGGTCTGGACCGTAGGACATGAGGGCGCCCCCAGCCGCGAACGCCCGGGACCAGGCGATGACCGCACCCGCGCCTTCAGCGCGAAAAGGTACATCTCGCGGCGCCACGTTCCGGCGACACTCTGGTCGGCCTCCACCACCAGCAGCGCGCCCCCGCGCTCCCGGGCAACCGGCGCGAGCACCTGGTCGACGTGTCCCGCGTCCCGAATCTCGACGGGCCGGACCTGCAGCCCCACCGACCGGCCAGCCGCCTCGGCATACCGGCGCGCGAGGTCGGCGTACGCGGTCGCTGGGTTCCACAGCACCGAGACCGACCTCCGTGCGGGCACGATCTGCTTGAGGAGCTCCATCTGCTTCGCGGACAGCTCCGCGAGCGGAAAGGTCACACCCGTGACGTTCCCACCCGGGCGTGCGAGGCTCGCCACGAGTCCCAGCTCGAGCGCGTTAGGTACGTCGAGCATGACGACGGGCACCGTAGCGGACGCTCGCTTTGCAGCGAGGACCGCGTCCACGCCTATCGCAACGACGACATCCACCTTGCGACGGACCAGTCGCGTCGCGAGCATCGGTAGCTGCTCCAGCGTGTCACCGAGGCCTCTGGGGTCGAGCACGACGTTCTGGCCGTCCACGTACCCAGCGTCCCGCAGCGTGTTCACGAACGTCGGCAGGCCCGCGTCGAACGGGGGGGCCGGACAAGCCCCGACACACAGGAGCCCGACCGTCGCGACCGGCACCACGGGTTGGGCCACGACCGGCGTCGCACCAGCGAGCACGCCAACGAGGAGCCCGCACCCGACTCGGCTCGTCACGCCTCCGCCTCGATCCGGGGGCGGTATGTCCCGGCCGCGACCGCCGCGGCGATCGCGTCGAACTCCGCGGCGTCGATCGGGCGGAAGCGGACGCGGTCGCCCGCGCGGAGGAGGATCGGCTCGGTCGACGCGGGATCGTAGAGCCGGAGCGGCGTTCGGCCGAGCAGCCAGAACCCTCCGGGGCTCTCCACCGAGTAGATGGAGGTCTGGGTCCCGCCGATCCCCACGCTCCCGGCTGGCGTCTTGGTCCGCGGACGGTCCAGTCGCGGGATCGTCAGGCGCGCGGGCTGTCCCGCCATGTACGGCAGCCCTGGCGTGAAGCCGACGAAATAGACGTAGTGCTCCGCGCCCGCGTGGAGGTTCACGACCTCCGCCGGGCTGAGCTCGAGGCGACGGGCGACCTCCTCGAGGTCAGGGCCGTGCGTCCCGCCGTACGCGCACGGTAGCTCGACCCGCCGCCCGGGCGGCGGCGCGGCGTCCGCGAGCCGGCCCGACAGCTCGAGGAGCCGCGCGCGGAGCTCTGGCCACGGGAGGACGAGCGGATCGTACTGGACGAGGAGCGACCGGAACGTGGGCACCGTATCGAGGAGGCCCGGGAGCCGCAGATCGAGGAGCAGGCGCTCCAAGGCGAGCGCGCGCGCGTTGGCGTCCCGGGAGATCTCGTCGCCGAGCTCGATCGAGACCGCGCCGTCCCCCGCGGGAAGCAGGCGGGGCGCGGCGTAGAGACCCATTCAACGGAGAGAGGGCGGCGCCGGGGTGCGGCTAGAGCGCCGCGAGCGCGTGGTCCGGCAGGTCCGTGACGAACATGTGCCCCGGCGCGTGCGTGATGACGAGCGGCAGCTTGGCCTCGAGGGCCACCGCCTGCGGGGTCACCCCGCAGGCCCAGAAGACGGGCGCCTCGCCGGCCAGGAGCGTCGGCGGCTCGCCCCAGTCGGGCTTCATCACGTCGGCGACGCCGATGAGCGCCGGGTCCCCGATGTGCACCGGCGCGCCGTGGGCCATCGGATAGCGCGCCGTGACCGTCACGGCTCGCGGGACGAGCGGCGCGGGAATGGGGCGCATCGACACCACCATGGGGCCGCGGAAGACGCCGGCGGGGCGGCACGCCAGGTTCGTCCGGAACATCGGCACGATCCGCTGCTCCTCGATGTGGCGAACGGGCACGCCGGACTGGAGGAGCGCCGACTCGAACGTGAACGAGCATCCCAGGAGGAACGCGACGAAATCGTCGCGCCACTCCTTCGTGATGTCGGTCACCTCGGCGGTGAGGCGCCCATCCCGGTAGATCCGGTACTTCGAGATGTCCGTCCGGAGGTCGGCGCCCGCGGCCACGCCGGCCGGCTCGGGGTTGCCGGCGTCCGTGACCTCGATCAGCGGACACGGCCGCGGGTTCCGCTGGCAGAAGACGAGGAAGTCATAGGCCTGCGCCCGGGGAAGCACGACGAGGTTGGCCTGCACGTGGCCCGGCGCGAGACCGGCCGTCCCCCCCGTGTATCGCCCCTGGCGGATGGCCTGGCGAATCTCCTTCGGCGTCTTCCCGATCTCCATCGCGTCGCCTCCTCGAATGCGCGGGGTCGATGTGGCGGCCATTATGGCGCACGGCGCGAGGACCGGCAACGGGCGCGCCGTCGGCCCGGTAGGACCGGCGCGGCCGACGGCGCCGCCTCAGCCAGGCGACACGCCGCCGCCCGCATCTCGTCCTCTCAGCGCTCGTAGCGCGGAAGGTGGAGCAGGTGGCGGCGAGCGACCAGCCCGCGAGCCGGTAGATGTCCGGGCGGTGTCCCACGAGCCGGAAGACGACGAGGCCCAGGACCGCCGGCGCCTCGGCCGGCCCGGACCACCATGGCGCCGCACGCGATCGCGGTCCCGCCGTAGGTCCGGCGAAGGCCCGGGGCCCGTTCATACGCCCTCCCGGGGGTCCCCGAGGGATTCTACGCCCGGTGTCGCAGGCCCCGGAGCGCTGCCATCGTGGCAGCCGGGGCCAGGACCGGCCCTCATCACAGGGAAGGTGGGACTCCCGCGATGGGCGGGTTGGCTTGACACCCCCGGCTTCCCGGCGGTAGGGTCGAAGCATGCGGAGACAGTGGCTGCTCGCCATGGCGCTCCTCGCCGCCGTGCTCGCCTCCGGTGCGGCGTCCGCCGACAGTGGCCAGCCGCCGGTGGCGGGATCCTCCGAGTCCCCGAGCGCGCCCGGTCAGAAGGGCTTGCCGCTCGCGCTGTCGATCCGCGCCCTGTCGCTGGGCGAGACCTCGTTCACCGAGGGCGGGGACACGGAGCGGGTTCGGGCCTCGACGGGCGCCGGGACGAGCCGTTGGCCCTCCACCCGGACCGAGATCGGCCGCGGCGTCTACTTCAGCGTGTCGCCGTCGTGCATCCCGGGGGTCGACGAGCCCCTCTGGCCCGGGCCCTCGCGCCCGGGTGCCCGCCGCCGCTAGTCTCGGGGCCGGGCGTCACGCCCGGGATTCCGCTTCCTGCCGCGTCGTGCTGACGTCCCTCGTCGTGCCGCCCTACGCCGCCCCGGCCCTCCCGTGATGGGGCCGACGCTCCGGCTCCGCGCGGCGACCGGCGCCGACGCCGCCACGATCTGCCGCATCTACAACCAGGGCATCCAGGACCGCGTGGCCACGCTCGAGACCGAGGAGCGGACCCCCGAGGAGCGCGCCGCCTGGCTCGAGGCAAGGGGACCGCGTCACCCGGTCCTGATCGCCGAGAGCGGCGGGGAGGTGGTCGGCTGGGCGAGCCTCAACGTCTTCAACGCGCGGCGCGCGTACGAGCACGTCGCGGACCTCTCCCTCTACGTCGAGCGGGGCTGGCGTGGGCGCGGCGTGGGGCGCCGGCTCCTCGAGGCGCTCATCGGCCGGGCGGGCGAGCTCGGCTACCACAAGCTGGTCCTCGCGGCCTTCCCGTGGAACGCGGCGGGCATGCGCGCCTATGCGCGCGCGGGATTCCGCGAGGTGGGGATCTACCGGGAGCAGGGGCGCCTGGACGGGCGCTGGGTGGACACCATCATCATGGAGAAGCTCCTCGAGGGCCCCAACGCGCACTGACGGGGTCAGACTTCGCCATTAAGACACTCCCGGCGGCCATCGGGACGAGATTGTCCCGATGGCGAAGTCTGACCGGATCAGAACGGCTGGAGGTAGCCGGTCGCGTCGAAGGCGATCGGCGCCGGATCGCCGACTTGCGTGAGGTCGTCCCGCTTCGCGACCTCGGGCAAGAGGCTCTCGGAGATGTCCACCTCGGTGATCTTGAGCGTGTTCTTGATCCGCACGACCCGGGCGTCCTCCGCGCGGTCGAGCCCGAGACAGGACAGCGCGACGGCGATCGCCTCCTGGGGCGACTCGAGCGTCGCCGGCATCTTGCAGCCGGCCGGCGAGCAGGCGGTGAGCCCGTTCACGTACGTCGCCTCCCAGTCGATCTTGTCGACCAGCCGGCGCGTCACGAAGTCAGCGCTGCCGAGCCCGATCGCGTTGCCGTAGGTGTGCGCCGTCAGGTCGGACACGACGATGAAGGTGACCTTGGGGCTCGTGTACGGCGGCTCGAAGAACGTCCCGTGACGCCCGATGATGTTCGAGTCCATCCCGGATCCGGAGATGTCCTTGCCCATCTCGTCGACAATCAGGAGATCGATCTGCTCGAAGGGCAGGTGCGCCATCCAGCTCTTGGCCCGGCGCAGGAGCTCGCGCTCCCCCGCCTCCAGATCCGGAGGCAGGAACGCCTGGACGACGGCCGTCTCGTCGTACCCGTTCTCGACGATGCCGAGCCCGAAGGCGATCCGCGCCTTCCGGAGCACCTCGCGCCCGAAGGCCACCACCATGGGCTCGTATCGGTGCCGGACGGCCGCCCGGTGCGCCTGGACGGCGCCGCGGTGCTTCCCGACGCCGATCGTCATCATCTTGAAGAGGCCCGACTCGATCTGGCCGACGAAGTCTGTGTGCGGCTTGACGCGGTTGATGATGCCGATCCAGTCCGCCTCCGAGGCGTACCGGTCGAGCCAGACGGGCAGCCCGAGCGCCTCGCCGACCTGGACCACGTCCATCGTGGCCCGCACGGGGCATCCCATCGTGGCCTCGGTGACGCCGTAGTGCTCGAGTACGGAGCGCTGCCCCTCGGCGGTGCCGCCGCCGTGGCTCCCCATCGCCGGGAAGATGAACGGCTTGGCGCCGAGGGCCTTCGCGTGGTCAACGGCGGCCTTCGCGATCACGTCGATATTGACGATCCCGCGGCTCCCGACCGCCAGCGCCACGCTCTGTCCGGGCTTGATCGGGAGCGCGAGGCTCCCGAGCGTCCGCCGGACCGCGGCCGGGATGTCCTGGAGCATCGGCCCCGCGAACTGCTGCTTCACCCGGGCCAGGCGGGGGATGTGGGAGGCGCGCGGGATACCGGTCAGCCTCATCGTGGTCCTCCTGGGACGCCGGGCACTACTTCGACTTCCGCAGCTCGTGCGTGACGGCCTTGTCCCCGATCTTGGTCTTGCCCTGCCACTGCCAGATCCACTCGGTCGCGTTCTCCAGGAACACCATCTTGCCCTGGGACGTCGGCGTCTCGTAAAGGGCCTCGCCGTCGACGATCTTTATCTGCCCCGGCTGCTGGGCCCCGGGCATCCCGCGGGGGGCGATGAAGAAGGAGCCGTTCTCGTAGATGACCCCCGTGATGTTGGTCGTCGGCTCCGCCTGGATGTACGAAGAGCCCTTCCACTCGCCGGCGAGCCACTTGAAGTCGTCCGCCTGCATCCTGCGCGGCCCCGACGTGGGCGCGGTGGCGCAGCCGGCGAGGCTCAGAAGGACCACGGCCGCGACAGCCTGGCCGATCACCCGTTGCCTCCGTGTCAACCCTGCGAGCACCTCCCCTCCTCATGGCCGGTCCTCGCTCGATCCGGGACCCCGACCCCCCTGTCGCCCGAGAGGAGACCGTGGGCAACCGGCGGGACCCGGTCGAGACCGACGCCGTGACGTCCTCCGCCCATATACCTCAGGCGCCGGAGGCCCGCAACCCCCGATAATGCGGGACTTTGGCCTTGACTTGATCGACCGCGGTCACCTAGGATAGCGTACTCACCGCACGGGAGGCGCGTGCTCATCCCCAGGCGCTCGAACGATTCGAGGCGACGGCCGTTCCGGCTAGGAGCACTCGCTCCCGCTGCCGCCGTTCTCTTCCTCTCGAGCTGCAGCTTTCTCGGCGCCCGCCCGAATACCGTCGCACCCGCGACGAAGCTCTACGAGGACGGCGAGCGGCTCCTCCTCCAGGAGAAGTACCCGGCCGCCCGCGAGCAGTTCTCGTGGCTCGTCGAGCGGCACCCGGAGTCGGACCTGGCGCCCGTGGCCCGCTTCCTGATCGGGGAGACCTACTTCCGGAGCAAGGATTTCGACAAGGCCGCGCCGGAGTTCGAGACGTTCGTCACCCTCTATCCGAGCAACCAGATCGCCGACCTCGGTCAGTACCGGCTCGCGCGGTCCTACTTCGACCAGATGCCGACGGTCGAGCGGGACCAGAAGCTCACGTCTCAGGCGCTGACCGAGTTCCAGAAGCTGATCCGCCTCTACCCCGAGAGCCGCTACGCCCCCGACGCCATCGTCAAGATCGAGGCGTGCCGGCTGCGACTCGCCCAGAAGGAGCTGTGGATCGCCGCGTTCTACGTGCGCCAGGGGAAATACGAGTCCGCGCTGCCGCGGTTCGACACCGTGATCACGACCTACGGCCGCACGCAGGCCGCGCCCGAGGCTCTTTACCAGAAGGCCGACGCCCTGATCCGGCTCGGCCGCTCGGACGAGGCCGCGTCCGTCCTGAAGCGCCTGGTCGACGAGTTCCCCTCCAGCGAGTGGTCACGCCGGGCGCGCGAGCGGCAAGCCGCGCGCGGCGCCTGAGGCCCGGATGCGCGGCGCCACCTCCCTCTCCGTGATCCACGACACCCCGGCAGGCTGCTGACAAGGAGCGCTCATGGCCGAGCGGCTGCTCGAGATCAAGGGTCTGAAGACGCACTTCTTCACGGAGGAAGGCGTCGTTCGTGCGGTGGACGGCATCGACCTCCACATCGACAAGGGCGAGACGCTCGGCGTGGTGGGAGAGTCCGGGTGCGGCAAGACCGTCACGGCGCTGTCGGTCATGAAGCTGATCCCGATGCCCCCCGGGAAGATCGTCGAGGGTCAGATGCTCTATGAGGGCCGTGACCTGGTCACGCTTCCCCCTGCCCAGATGCGGAAGGTCC
>DATBGA010000100.1:0-39346 GCA_036558225.1 Candidatus Methylomirabilota bacterium
ACGTCGCCCGGGAGCCCGGCGAAGCGCCCCCAGTCGGTCGACATCAGCATCGCCACCAGGTGGCCGCCGGCCGAGTGCCCGGAGACCGTGAGGCGCGCGGGGTCGCCGCCGAGGGCCGCGACGTTCCGGTGGAGCCACGCGACGGACGCGCGCACCTGCCGGACCAGCTCGTCCATGTCGACCGTGGGGATGAGCGCGTAGTTGACCACCGCGACGAGGACGCCAGCGGGCTGGAGACCGCGCGCCACGAAGCTGAAGTCCTGCTTGTCGAAGGACCGCCAGTACCCGCCGTGGACGAACACGTGGACCGGCCAGGGGCCGGGGCGCTCGGGGAGGAACACGTCGAGCGTCTCTCCCGGACGAGGACCGTACCGGAGATCCAAGCGGGCAGGGAGGGTCTCGCGGGTGCGCGCGCTCTCTCCCGGGTACCACGCGAGATACTCGGCGGCGTTCGAGACCTTCCCGGAATTGTTGTACTCGCGGTCGAGCGCCGCCTGGTCGTACCCGAGGAAGATCGTCTCGCCCATCTCGTCCCGCGGCATTCTACACCGCTCGGAAATCAAAGTCGGGGTCTGACCCCGAATTTTGATTTCCCCGAGGGCGACACGGGGCCCGACGCCGGCGGACGGGCGGGCGAGCGCCTACGCGATCTCGAAGAGGCCGGCCGCGCCCATGCCGCCGCCGATGCACATGGTCACGACCACGCGCTTGGCGCGGCGGCGCTTTCCCTCGATGAGCGCGTGGCCGGTCATGCGCGCGCCGCTCATCCCGTAGGGATGGCCGATGGCGATCGAGCCGCCGTCGACGTTCAGCTTCTCCATCGGGATGCCCAGGCGGTCGCGGCAGTAGACTACCTGGACCGCGAACGCCTCGTTGAGCTCCCAGAGGTCGATGTCGTCCACCGTGAGCCCGTGCCGCTCGAGGAGCCGCGGCACCGCGAAGACCGGCCCGATCCCCATCTCGTCGGGCTCGCAGCCGGCGACGGCCAGCCCCCGGAAGACGCCGAGGGGCTGGAGGCCGCGCCGCTCGGCCAGCTTCGCGTCCATGACGACGCACGCCGAGGCGCCGTCCGACAGCTGGCTCGCGTTGCCGGCGGTGATGGTGCCCTCCGCGCTGACGACGGGCTTCAGGCCCGCGAGGCCCTCGGCCGTGGTGTCGGCGCGGTTGCCCTCGTCGTGGGCGAGCGTCACCGATTCCTCGCGCGTCTCGTTGGTCGCCTTGTCCGTCACGAGCTTGACCGACTTCAGCGGGACGATCTCCGCGTCGAGCCGGCCCTCCTTCTGGGCGGCGGCGATCCGTCGCTGGCTCTCGAGGGCGTACCTGTCCTGCATCTCGCGCGTGACGTGGTACCGCTTGGCGACGACCTCCGCGGTGTTGAGCATCGACATGTAGATCTCCGGCTTGTGCTCGAGGAGCCAGTCCTCGGTCAGCCGGAACCGGTTCTGGTGCTCGTTCTGCACGAGGCTGATCGACTCGACGCCGCCCGCCACCGCGACGGGGACGCGGTCCACGATCACCCGCTGGGCCGCGATCGCGATCGCCTGGAGGCCTGAGGAGCAGAAGCGGTTGACCGTGGTGGCGGCGGCGGTGACGGGCAGCCCGGCGCGGAGCGCCGCCTGCCGGGCGATGTTGTGGCCGGTCGCGCCCTCGGGCATCGCGCAACCGATGATCACGTCCTCGACCTCCGCCGGGTCGAGCCGCGCGCGCTGGACGGCGTGCTCGATGACGTGGCCGGTCAGGACCGCCCCGTGGGTGTTGTTGAACGCGCCCCGGTAGGCCTTGCCGATGGGGGTCCGGGCCGTCGAGACGATCACCGCCTCTGCCATGGTGGTCCTCCTTCGCCGTTTGGGCCCGCTCCGCCCGGCCGGACCGGCGGGTGCCGCCGGCCCCCTGGCTCCCGGGATGCGTCCACCGTACCACAGGGGAGCGACGGGCAGCGGGGGCCCGGGCGCGCCCGGTCTGGCGCTACGTGGGGCGCCTCAGTACAATCGTGGGGTGCGTCGCGCCGGGCGCGCGGCGCTGCCACAGTCCCGGCCGCTCATAGGGAGACGCGATGAAAGAGCTCGCTCGCCACATCATGGTCGACTTCCTGCCGATGAAGGAGTTCGCCGAGAACCCCCTGATCCTGACCGAGGGGCGGGGCATCCACGTCATCGACGTGGACGGCCGGCGCTTCATCGACGGGCTGTCCGGAACCTTCTGCGTCAACCTCGGCCACGGGAACAAGCGCCTCGCCGAGGCGGCCTCCCGCCAGATCGAGCGGCTGGCACTCGCCGCGCCCACCCTCGGGACCAGCGACCGGGCGCTCGAGCTGGTGAAGCTGCTCCTCGACATCACGCCGCCCCAGTACACGACCGTGAAGCTGCTCTCGGGCGGCTCCGAGGTGACCGAGGCCGCGATCAAGATGGCCCGCCAGTACCACAAGCAGGCCGGCCACGGGACCAAGTACAAGATCCTGTCGCACTATCGCGCGTACCACGGCGGCACCGGCCATGCGCTGGCTGCCGGCGGCTGGCCCGTCTGGCGGGTGCCCTACGAGCCGCTCCCGGGCGGGTTCATCCACCTCCACACCCCGGATCCGTACCGCCCGCCGTTCCCGGGCGGCGCCGAATCGGTCGGCGCGACGTACGCGCGGCTCCTGGAGGAGGTCATCCAGCTGGAGGGTCCCGAGACCATCGCGGGCTTCATCACCGAGCCGATCATGATGTCGGCGGGCGTGGTCGTGCCCCCGCGGGACTACCTGCCGCGCGTGCGCGAGCTGTGCGATCGCTACGACATCGTCCTCATCTACGACGAGATCATCACCGGATTCGGCCGGACGGGGAAGCTCTTCGCGGCCGAGCACTGGAACGCCTGGCCGGACATCTTCTGCCTGGGGAAGGGGATCAGCGGCGGCTACGCGCCTTTGTCCGCAAACCTCCTCACGACGAAGATCGGCCAGGTCTTCTACGGCAGCGCCGTCGACCAGGTCCAGTTCCACGCCGGCCACACCTTCGGCGGGAACCCGGTGGCCTCCGCGGTCGGCCTCGCGGCCATCAGGCAGATCTTCGACGACGGCATCGTCGAGAACTCGCGCGCCCGCGGGGCCCAGGCGATGGCGCGCCTCCGCGAGATGCAGAGCCGCCTGCCCGTGATCGGTGACGTGCGCGGCGAGGGCCTCCTGATCGGCATCGAGTTCGTCCGCGACCCGGCGACGCGCGAGCGGTACCCGGCCGACGTGAACTTCGGGATCCGCGTGCGGGAGGCCGCGCGCCGACGCGGGCTTCTTCTCCGCGCGAGCCACTGGATGCTCGCCCTCGCTCCGCCGCTCACGATCACGGCCGCCGAGGTGGACGACATGCTCGACATCGTCGAGGCGTCGCTCGGCGACGTGCTCGGGACCGGTGTGCCGGAGCGGACGCTCATCGGCGGGCGGACCTCCGCATGACGGCCTCGCCCGCGCCGCCCCGCCGCTGGACGTGGGACGGCGCCCTCACCGGCATCGTGCCGCCGGCGATCTCGCCGCTCGACCCGGCGCGGGAGGTCGACGAGGGCGCGATCGCCCCGCTGGTCGAGCATCTCCTCGGCGGCGGCTCGAGCGGGCTCTTCGTCCTCGGGGGCTGCGGCGAGGGCGCCTGGCTCACGTCCCGCCAGCGCGGGGCGGTGATCCGCGGGTTCGTGCGGGCCGCGGCCGGCCGGGTGCCGGTGCTGGCGGGCGTCATGATGCCGGCCACCGGGCCCGCGGTCGAGGCGGCCCGCCAGGCGGCGGCCGAGGGCGCCGACGCCGTGGTGGTCGGCTCGCCCTACTACTTCGGTGTCGACGCCACGACCCAGAGCCGGCACATCGAGACGGTGATCGAGGCCGCCGGGCTGCCCGCCCTCCTCTACAACATCCCGCAGTGCGTCCAGAAGGTGCTGACGCCGGGCACGGTGGCCGAGCTGGCGCGCGATAGCCGGGTGCTCGGGATCAAGGACTCCGCCGGCGACTTCGTCGCGTTCCAGGCGTTCCTCGCCGTCAAGGCGAGCCGGGCCGACTTCCGGGTGCTCCAGGGCCACGAGCACCTCTCGGCGGCGAGCCTGCGCATGGGCGGGGACGGGCTCGTCCCGGGGATCGCCAACGTGGCGCCCGCCCTGATGGTCGAGCTGCGCGAGAAGGCGGCGCGGGGCGACGGTCCCGCGTGCGCCCGCCTGCAGGCGACAGTCGTGGACCTCTGCGCGATCTACGAGGTGGTCCACTTCCTGCCCTCCCTCAAGGCCGCGTGCGCCCAGCTCGGGATCGGCAGCGGCGTGCCCGGCCTCCCACTCCTGCCGGCGACCGAGGCGGAGCGTCGCGCGATCGCCGCGATCCTCGGGCGGCACGGGCTCGGTCCCGCCAGCCCGGGGCGCGGCGAGGCCCGCTCCGCCGCGCGCGTCGGCGCCTGAGCCGCTGACGATGCCGCTCCCCGCCGAGCCGCGCTGGAACGCCCCGTTCGTCGGCATCCCGTCCTTCCTGCGCTCCGTCATCGCGACGAACCTCGACGAGCTCGACGCCGACATCGCCGTCATGGGCGTGCCGGCCGACGAGGGCTCCCCGTTCATGCCGGGCTCCCGGTTCGGCCCCCGCGGCATCCGGGAGCACTCGATGCGCTTCGGTGGCCGGGGCCGCGGCTACTACGACCCCGCCCTGCGCCGGGAGTTCCTCGGCCACGAGCTCTCCCAGGGCCGCATCGTCGACGTGGGGGACGCGGACGTCCTGCCCACGAACGTGGCGGGTACCTTCGACAACGTGACCGCGATGACGCGCCAGCTCCTCCGGCGGGGCGCGCTGCCCGTCGTGCTCGGCGGCGACCACGGCATCACGTACCCGGTCGTGCGCGCGTACGCGGAGCCGCTCCACGTCGTCCACTTCGACGCGCACCTTGACTACCTCCCGTTCGTCCACGGGCTCGAGCTGACGAACAGCCATCCCTTCCGGCACATCGCGCGGATGGCCCACGTGCGGAGCCTCACCCAGGTCGGGATCCGGAGCCTGCGCAACTCGCAGGTGATGATGGACGACTCGCTGGGGGACGGGAACCGCATCGTGACCATGGAGGAGTTCCGGGACGTGCGGCCGGGCGGCCTGGTCGGCGGCATCCCCCGTGACGCCGCCTGCTACGTGAGCGTCGACGTGGACGTCCTCGACCTCCCGCTCGTCCCGGGCTGCGTGTCCGCGGAGCCGAACGGGTTCCTCTACGCCGAGCTGCGCGACACGCTCCGCGCCCTGGCCGAGCACACGCGGATCGTCGGGTTCGACCTGGTCGAGGTGA
Source organism: Candidatus Methylomirabilota bacterium (assembly GCA_036558225.1). Classification (GTDB taxonomy): domain Bacteria; phylum Methylomirabilota; class Methylomirabilia; order Rokubacteriales; family DASRDR01; genus DASRDR01. The sequence continues at coordinate 5,268 of DATBGA010000100.1, forward strand.
ATCCGATGCTCGACGTCGGCACCGGGATCACGTCGTACCTGGCGGCGCACACTATCGTCGAGTTCCTGGGGTGGCTCTGTGCCCAGCCGTGGTGGATCGCCGGCCGGGACGCGCGCGGGGCCGCCTGGTCCGGGGTCAGGCCCTGAGGCGAGCCGTTTGGCCACCCGGGCAAGGCCAACAGTGGCCCGTCGTGCTAGACTCCGGACCAATATACTCAGAACCCGCCGTTCTCTGACCGGGACCGTCAACGAGGAGGGTCCGTGATGGCGAAGAAGCGGAATGGTGTGAGCCGACGCGAGTTCATGCGGGATGCGGTCCTACTCTCCGGCGGCCTCGCCGCCGTGGGACTGCCGGGGGCCGCCCGGGGACAGACCCCTGCCGCCACGCCGCCCAAGCTCGGCGCCCAGCTCATCGGGAAGCTCGAGGGCCCGGAGCTGGTCCTCGATCCCGCGAAGTGGCCGAAGAAGTTCAACGAGGCCCCCATGCTGGCCGAGCTGGTGAAGGCCGGGAAGCTTCCCCCGGTCGAGAAGCGCTTGCCCGAGGAACCGATGGTCATCAAGCCGGTCCATTCCATCGGCCGGTACGGTGGGACCTGGCGTCGCGGCTTCACCGGCCCGGGGGACGTCGAGAACGGCAACCGCATCGTTTCGACGGACAAGATCCTCTTCTGGGACTACACGGGAACGAAGCACATGCCATGCGTCGCCAAGGACTGGAAGGCGAGCGACGACGGCAGAGCGGTGACCATCACGCTCCGCAAGGGGATGAAGTGGTCGGATGGTCACCCCTTCACCACTGACGACTTTCTGTTCTGGTACCAGGACGTCTACCTCAACAAGGACATCCAGCCGACCCCGAACCCGGACTTCATGATCGGCGGCAAGCCGGGGACCATGCGCAAGATCGACGACGTGACGCTCGTCTTCGAGTTCCCGGATCCGAACTATCTCTTCGTCGACATCCTCGCCGGTAGCACGGCGATGGGCGGCGGCATGGCGTCGCAGACGTGGCTGGGACGGACGATGGGCGCCTACATGCCGGCGCACTATCTCAAGCAGTTCCATCCCAAGTACGTGTCGAAGGATGAGCTGGACAAGAAGGTCAAGGAATCGGGCCTGGATGGGTGGGTGACCTTCCTGAAGAACCGCTGGGAGTGGCGGCTCAACCCAGACCTGCCGACGCTGACCCCGTGGAAGACGGTGTCCCCGAACAACACCCCCAACTGGGTACTAGAGCGAAACCCCTACTACTTCGGGGTGGACACGCAGGGGAACCAGCTGCCGTATCTCGACCGGATCAGCATGGGGCTCGCAGAGAACCTGGAGGTGCTGAACCTCCGGGCCATCGCGGGCCAGTACGACCTCCAGGAGCGCCACACGGCCATGGCCAAGTTGCCCGTCTTCCTGGAGAACCGGGACAAGGGCAACTATGACGTACGCCTCGACCCCGCGTTGAATGGTTCGGACGCCACACTCCAAGTCAACCACGCGTACGACGCCGATCCCGAGATCGCCAAGTGGCTTCACAATCGTGACTTCCGGCGTGCCCTGTCCATGGGGATCGAGCGTGACCAGCTCAACGAAACCTTCTGGCTGGGCGTCGGCGTCGCCGGTTCGGTCGCGCCGTCGGAGACGGTGCCGTACAGCCCGGGCCCCGAGTGGCGCAAGAAGTGGTCCACTCACGACCCGACTCAGGCCAACGCGCTCCTGGACAAGATCGGCCTGACGAAGAAGGATGCGGAGGGTTACCGCCTCCGGACGGACGGCAAGGGGCGGCTCCGGATCGAGCTGCAGACCTCCGCCGGGGCCTTCGTACCCCACACGCAGATCGCGGAGATGATCAAGGAGCAGTGGAAGAAGATCGGGATCCAGGCCGACCCCAAGGAGATGGAGCGGAGCCTCTTCTTCACGCGCATTGCCGGCAACGAGCACCAGATCGCGCTCTGGGCGAACGACGGCTCCGAGGTGCTCTACCTCTTCCCGCGCCACGCCCTCCCGGTCGATCCCGCGGAGGCGCTCATGGGTCACCCGATCGCGCGGTGGTATGCCTCAAACGGGGCTCAGGGGAAGAAGCCCGACGACCCCCAGCTCCTCAAGGCCATGGAGCTGTTCCGAACGGCCGGCGGCAAGAAGACCGAGGAGCGCTTCAAGATCGCCCAGGAGATCTTCAAGATCATCGTCGACGAGCAGTTGTCGATCGGCACCGTCGGCCAGTCTCCGGCGACGATGGGTGTGCGCATCGTCAGTCGCCGGATGGGGAACATCCCCTCGCGCCAGATCAACGCGCAGCATTGTCGGACCCCCTGCAGCTCACACCCAGCGACCTTCTATTACAAGGCGTAGCCGATGGCGGTCGTTCCTCCGCCCTCTCCCCGGGCCAGGGGGAGAGGGCGGAAGGACGCCTTCGCGATGCCGCGATCCGCACGCCGATCCCGCGTAGACTGACGTGCTGGCATACCTGACGCGCCGGCTCATCCTGGCGGTCCTGACCGTCTGGGCAGTGTCCATCCTTGCCTTCGTCATCATCCAGCTGCCACCCGGCGACTACATCACCTCCTACATCGCTCAGATGTCGGCCTCGGGGAGCTTCGTCTCGCAGCAGGACGCCGATGCCCTCCGCCACGAATACGGCCTCGATCAACCGGTGTGGGTCCAGTACCTCCGATGGATGCGGATGGTGCTGCGCGGAAACTTCGGCATGGCGCTCGAATGGCAACGGCCGGTCTCCGAGGTCATCGGCGACCGGCTGTGGCTGACCATGGTCGTGTCGGTCGCGGCAATCATCCTGACGTGGGGGCTGGCCCTGCCAATTGGGGTGTATTCCGCGGTGCGTCAGTACTCGATCGGGGACTACGTGGCGACCTTCATCGGCTTCATCGGCCTCGCGGTGCCGAGCTTCCTTTTGGCCCTCGTCCTGATGTACCTCGGCTTCAAGTACTTCAACACCAGCATCGGCGGCCTCTTCTCCGATGAGTTCGTCGAGGCGCCGTGGAGCCTCGCCAAGGCGTGGGATCTGGGGAAGCACCTGCCGCTTCCCGCTCTCATCCTGGGGCTGGCGGGAACAGCCCAGCTCATCCGGATCATGCGCGCGAACCTGCTGGACGAGCTGCGGAAACCGTACGTGATGACGGCGCGATCCCGGGGTGTGTCCGAGCGTCGGGTGATCCTCAAGTACCCGGTGCGGGTCGCCCTCAACCCCTTCGCGAGCACCATCGGCTACCTCTTGCCATACATCGTCTCCGGAAGCATCATCGTTTCCCTCGTCCTCAGTCTGCCAACCGTGGGACCGCTCCTCCTGCGGGCGCTCGTCGCCCAGGACATGTTCCTCGCCGGCACCATCGTGCTCTTGCTTGGAGTCATGACCGTGATTGGCACGTTCCTGTCCGACGTGCTCCTGATGTGGATCGATCCCCGTATCCGGATGGAAGGCAAGCGATAGGAGACCCCGGCGCCGTCTCCGACGCCGTGGCCTACTCGACGGCCGAGGCCGAGCTTCCGGCCAGTGTCGCCGAGGAGCGGATCTCGGTCGCCACTCAGTGGCAGCTGATGTGGTGGCGGTTCCGTCGCCATCGCCTGGCGATGGTGGCCACGGTGATCGTCGCGCTCTTCTACCTAGTGGTGCTCTTCGCAGATTTCTTGGCGTACGCGCCGCCCACGGCGTCCGAGGCGCAGCGGTCGCTCCTCCCCCCGCAGCGGATCGACTGGTTCGACCAGGGCCGGTTCTCCCCGCACGTCCACCCGCTGATCGGGCAACGCGATCCGGTTACGATGAAACGGGTTTACGAGCGGGACCGGACGAGGAAGTTCCGGGTGCGATTCTTCGCGCGGGGGTTCGAATACGACTTTCTCGGGCTCGTGCCGGCGAACCGCCACCTCCTCGGCGTCGAGGGCGCGCAGCCGGAGGAGACACTGTTCCTCCTCGGGACGGACGAGCAGGGTCGGGACCTCTGGTCGCGGTTGGTGTATGCGACGCGCACATCTCTGGTCATCGGTCTGGCTGGCGTGGCGCTGAGCTTGGTTCTAGGAGTGTTGCTCGGCGGCATTTCGGGATTCTACGGGGGAGTGATCGATACCGTCATCCAACGCGCCATCGAGATCCTCCGATCGATCCCGACCATTCCGTTGTGGATGGGGCTGGCGGCGGCGCTCCCCAATGACTGGAGCGTCCTGCAAGTCTACTTCGCGATCACGGTGATCATCTCGCTGATCGGATGGACCGAGCTCGCCCGCGTGGTGCGTGGACGGTTCCTCTCGCTCCGCGAGGAGGAGTTCGTGATGGCGGCCGAGCTGGCGGGTTGCAGCCGTCCGCGGATCATCTTGAGCCACCTGGTGCCGTCGTTCCTTTCCCACATCATCGCGGCCACGACCCTCGCGATCCCGGCCATGGTCATCAGCGAGACATCGCTCTCGTTCCTGGGCCTTGGCCTCCGCCCCCCCGCGATCAGCTGGGGTGTGCTGCTCCAGCAAGCGCAGAACGTCCAAGCGCTGGCCATCTCGCCCTGGCTCCTGCTTCCGGCGGTCCCCGTGATTCTGGTCATCATCGCGTTCAACTTCATGGGGGACGGCCTGCGCGACGCCGCCGACCCCTACGGCCACTAGCGGGTCAGGCCTTGACTGTGATCTTCCGACACTCCGACGAGCCGGCGCGGGCAGCCGGACTCGGAAATCAAAGTCAGGGCCTGACCCCGATTTTGGAAGTGCGGGACCTCAAGACGTACTTCTTCGCGGACGAGGGGGTCGTCAAGGCGGTGGACGGGGCGAGCTTCGAGCTGCGCGCCGGGCGCACCCTCGGCATCGTGGGCGAGAGCGGCTGCGGGACGAGCGTCACCGCGCGGTCGATCCTCCGCATCGTGGAGCGCCCCGGCCGCATCGTGAGCGGGGAGATCCGCCTCCGGCGGCCGGCCGGCGACCGCGGGCGGGAGGAGACGGTCGACGTCGCCCGGCTCGATCCCGAGAGCCGCGAGATGCGCCAGATCCGGGGCGGCGAGATCGGGCTCGTGTTCCAGGAGCCGATGACGTCGTTCAGCCCCGTGCACACCGTCGGGAACCAGATGGTCGAGACGATCCAGCTCCACCTGGGCCTGGACGCCCGCGGCGCGCGCCAGCGCGCGATCGGCCTCCTGCGCCAGGTGGGGATCCCCAGGCCCGAGCGCCGGGTGGACGAGTACGCGTTCCAGATGAGCGGCGGCCTCCGGCAGCGCGCGATGATCGCGACCGCGCTGGCCTGCGGCCCGCGCGTCCTGATCGCCGACGAGCCGACCACGGCGCTCGACGTGACGACGCAGGCCCAGATCCTCGACCTGCTCCGCCACCTCCAGGCCAAGGAGGGGATGGCGATCATCCTGATCACCCACAACCTGGGCGTGGTGGCCGAGATGTGCGACGAGGTGGTCGTGATGTATCTCGGCCGGGTGGTCGAGCGCGGCCCGGTGGACGCGATCTTCCACGCGCCCCGGCACCCGTACACCCGGGCCCTCCTCCGCTCGATCCCGTCGATCCAGGCCGAGGTGCGGACGAAGCTCCCGACCATTGCCGGCTCGATCCCGCATCCCCACAACCGGCCGGGCGGCTGCCCGTTCCACCCGCGCTGCGCGGAGTGGATCCGAGGCACCTGCGAGCGCCACGAGCCGGAGCTCCTGCCCGTCGACGGGGCGAGCGAGGTGGCGGTGAGCTGCTTCCTCCATCACCCGCCGCGCGCGCCGGCCGGGCCCGCGGCGGGCGCACGGGCCGCCGGATGAGCGACCAGCCCGGCGGCCCGGCGCGGCTGGCGCATCCCCCCGGCCACGACGGGACGGCCCGGGCCCGCCGCCTCGACGCGTCGGCGGCGGCGGACGGGCTGCTCCTCGACGTCCGGCGGCTCCGGAAGTACTTTCCGATCCGCCGGGGGCTTCTCCGCCGGCTGGCGGGCCACGTCCGGGCCGTCGACGACGTGAGCTTCGAGCTCCGTCGCGGCGAGACCCTTTCGCTGGTCGGGGAGAGCGGCTGCGGGAAGACGACGACGGCCCGCTGCATCCTGCGGGCGATCGCGCCGACCTCCGGCGAGATCCTCTTCCGGGGCGGCGACGGGCAGGTGGTCGACGTCGCCACCTTGCCCAAGCGGCGGCTGCGCCCGCTCCGGCGGCAGATGCAGATGATCTTCCAGGACCCGTTCTCGTCCCTGAATCCGCGGAAGACCCTGCTCGACATCGTTGGAGAGCCGCTGCTCGTGAACCACGTGGGCACCCGGCACGAGCGGGGCGAGCGCGTCGCCGAGCTCCTGCGCCTGGTCGGGCTCCGGCCCGAGTACCTGCGGCGCTTTCCGCACGCGTTCAGCGGCGGGCAGCGCCAGCGCATCGGCATCGCGCGGGCGCTGGCGCTCAACCCGAGCCTCGTGGTGGCGGACGAGCCGGTCTCGGCCCTCGACGTGTCGGTCCAGGCCCAGATCCTGAACCTCATGCTGGACCTCCAGACCGAGCTCGGGCTCACGTACCTCTTCGTCGCCCACGACCTGTCCGTCGTCAAGCACGTGAGCGACCGGGTCGCGGTCATGTACGTGGGCCGGATCGTGGAGGTCGCGGACACCGAGCGGCTGTTCGCCACGCCGCGCCATCCGTACACCGAGGCTCTTCTCTCTGCGGTGCCGAAGCCCGATCCCCGCCTGCGGACGCGGCGCATCGTGCTGGAGGGTGACGTGGCCGACGCCGCCAACCCGCCGCCGGGCTGCTACTTTCACCCGCGGTGCTCCTACGCGGTGGAGACGTGCCGAACCGAGACGCCGCGGCTCGAGGCGGTCGCGCCGGGGCACCTCGTCGCCTGCCACCGGGCTCGCGAGCTCACGCTCCGCGGCGTCGCCGTCTAGTGCGGCCCTCCCGCCAGACGTCCGGCGGGCGCCGGCCTCCCGGGGTGCTCGAGGCGGGCCCCCGCGTCTTCCTGAGGCCGCCGGGGCCCCGGGACGCGCGCGGGCTCGCCGGGCTCGCGCGCGCGAGCCGCCGGCTCCACCACCCGTGGGTCTACCCGCCGACGACGACGCCGGCCGTGACGCGCTGGCTCGGAGCCGCGGGGCCGACACGTCACCGTCTGCTCGTCTGTCGACGCTCGGACGGCGCCATCCTGGGCGTGGTCAACGTCAGCGAGATCGTCCGCGCCGCGCTCCAGAGCGCCTATCTCGGGTATTACGCCTTCGGGCCGCACGCGGGGCACGGGTACATGGCGGAAGGCCTCGCGCTCGTCCTGCGGTTCGCCTTCCGGCATCTCCGCCTCCACCGCCTGGAGGCGAACATCCAGCCGGCGAACCGCTCCTCGCGCCGCCTCGTGCGCCGCCTCGGCTTCCGGAAGGAGGGCTTCTCGCCGCGCTACCTGAAGGTCGGGGGACGCTGGCGAGACCACGAGCGATGGGCGATCGTGCGAGAGGCCTGGAAGCAGGAACCCGCCGCGTCGGGGCGCGGCCGGGGCGTCCGCCGGGCGGGCCGTGCCCGAGTGCGCCGGCCGAGCCGAGAGCCGGCGTGACCGCGGGCCCGGCCGGCCCGTCGACGTTCGTCGCGCTCCGCCAGCGGAACTTCCGGCTGCTGTGGCTCGGGCAGCTCGTGTCGATGTCGGGCACGATGATGCAGGGGGCGGCGATTCTCTGGCACATCTCGCTGCTCGCGCCCCCCGGCTGGAAGGCGCTCTCCCTCGGGCTCGTCGGCCTCGCGCGCATCGGGCCCATCCTCGTGTTCGGCCTCTGGAGCGGGGTGCTGGCCGACGTCGTCGATCGGCGGAGGCTCATGCTGATCGCCCAGACCGTGATGATGCTCGCCGCGACGATGCTCGCGGTGCTGACGGCGTCGGGCAGGGCGAGCGCCTGGGCCATCCTGGTCGTCGCGGGAGCGGGCGCGGCGGCAGGCGCGGCCGACGGCCCCGCGCGCCAGTCGCTTCTTCCCAGCCTCGTCCCGCGCGAGCACCTGCCCAACGCGATCAGCCTGAACTCCATCCTGTTCCAGACCGCTTCCGTCATCGGGCCGGCCATCGCCGGCGTCGCGCTGGCGACGCTCGGGGTGGCGGCGGTGTACGCGCTGAACGCGGTCTCGTTCCTCGGGACCATCACCGCGCTCCTGCTCATGCGGGATCTGCCGGCGACGCGCGCGGCGAGCCGGGGCGCCATCAGCCTGCGCTCGCTCGGCGAGGGCCTCCGGTTCGTGTTCGGAACGCCGCTGCTCCGGTCCACCCTGCTGCTCGACGGCATCGCGACCTTCTTCTGCTCGGCCACGGCCCTGCTGCCGCTCTTCGCCCAGGACGTGCTCCAGGTGGGCCCGCGGGGGTACGGCTGGCTCTACGCCGCCCCGTCCATCGGCGCCGTCGTGGCCAGCGCCAGCATGATCCGTTTCGCCGGACAGATCCGGCGACGGGGCGTCGTGCTGGTCTGCGCCGTGGGGCTCTACGGCGCGGCGACCGTCGGCTTCGGGCTGTCGCGGACGTTCTGGCCCATGTTCCTGGCCCTGGCCGTCACCGGATCCGCCGACACCGTCAGCGCGGTGCTCCGGAACATCGTGCGCCAGCTCGAGACGCCCGACCACCTCCGGGGCCGCATGGTCGGGATCAGCATGCTGTTCTTCATGGGCGGGCCGCAGCTCGGCGAGTTCGAGTCGGGGGTCGTCGCGCAGTGGCTCGGCGCGGGGCTCGCGGTCGTGGCGGGCGGGATCGCGAGCCTCGTGAGCACCGGGCTGATCGCCTGGCGCTCGCCGGCGCTCCGCGCGTACCGCCGGGAGAGCTGATGGGCGGGCGCGCTGCAGCCGCTTCGCGTATCATTGGCGATCGGACCGCTCATCGCCCGCCGGCACGGCGGGCGCGCCCACGGAGCCCCGGAAGGAGCGAGAGATGACCGGCAAGACCACCGAGACAGGAACGCTCGAGACCCTCGACAAGGAGCGCGTGCTCCACCCGTCGACGTCGATCGCCGACCACCTGCGGACCGGCCCCCGGATCATGGCCGAGGGGTCGGGCATCATGCTCACGGACGTGAACGGCCGACGCTACCTCGACGCCTTCGCCGGCCTCTGGTGCGTGAACATCGGATACGGCCGGACGGAGGTCGCCGACGCGATCGCGGCCCAGTCGCGGCGGCTCGGCTACTACCACACGTTCTCGTCGATGTCGAACGAGCCCCAGATCCGGCTGGCCGACCGCTTGCTCGGGATGGTCCCCGGTCGGATGAGCCGGGTGTTCTTCGCCAACTCCGGCTCGGAGGCGAACGACACGCAGGTGAAGCTCGTCTGGTACTACAACAACCTGCGCGGCAAGCCCCAGAAGAAGAAGATCATCTCGCGCCTGGGCGCCTATCACGGGAGCACCGTCGCGGCGGCGAGCCTGACGGGCCTGCCGACGTTCCACCGGGCCTTCGACCTGCCGCTGCCCGGCATCCTCCACACGAGGGCGCCGGACTTCTATCGGGACGCCGCCCCGGGCGCCACGGAGGAGGCGTACGCGGCCACGCTCGCGGCGGAGCTCGAGGCCCTCATCGAGCGCGAGGGGCCCGACACCGTCGGCGCCTTCATCGCCGAGCCGGTCATGGGCACCGGCGGCGTGCTGGTCCCGCCGCGGACGTACTTCGACCGGGTCCAGGCCGTGCTCCGGAAGCACGACATCCTGATGATCGCCGACGAGGTGATCTGCGGGTTCGGGCGGCTCGGGCGCCCGTTCGGCTCCCACGTGTACGGCATCGAGCCCGACCTGATGACGGTTGCCAAGGGGCTCACGAGCGGCTACTTCCCGCTCTCGGGCGTGATCGTCTCGGAGCGCGTGTGGTCGGTGCTCCAGGCCGGCTCGCCGGAGATCGGCGCCTTCGCCCATGGCTTCACCTACAGCGGGCACCCGGTCGGAGCTGCGGCCGCGATGGCCAACCTGGACATCCTCCTCGGCGAGGACCTCATCGGCAACGCCGCGCGCATCGGCGCCTACATGCAGGCGGCGCTCCGGGAGCGCGTCGCCGTCCTGCCGCTGGTCGGCGACGTCCGCGGCGTCGGCCTCATGGCGGGCATCCAGCTCATGGCCGACCGCGCGAGCCGCCGGCCGTTCGAGGCGACGCAGAAGGTGAGCCAGGCGGTCGCGGCCCGCTGCCTCGAGGACGGGCTGATCGTCCGGGCCCTTCCCGTGGGGCACGTCGTCGCGCTCTCGCCGCCGCTCTGCATCACGCGGGAGCAGGTGGACCAGGTGGTGGACGGCGTCGCCCGCGGGATCCGTGCCGTCGGCGACGACCTCGTGCGGCAGGGCACGTGGAAGGCCGCCTAGCGCCGGAGATCCGGGCGGCTGGCGGCGCGGTCCTCAGGGTCGGCGCCGGCCGGCAGACCGACGTCCTGCTGGTGCACCGTCCCGGCCAGCGGGACTGGACCCTGCCGAAGGGCAAGGTCGAGCCCGGCGAGGCCGACGAGGAGTGCGCGCTCCGCGAGGTCGCCGAGGAGACTGGGTTCGAGTGCCTCCTCGGGCCCGAGCTCGGCGAGAGCCGCTACCGGGACCGGCGCGGGCGGCCGAAGGGCGTCCGCTACTGGGCGATGACCGTCCGGGACGGCGCGTTCGCGCCGAACGACGAGGTGGACGAGGTCCGGTGGGCGCCGCTCCCGTCCGCCGGCCGGCAGCTGTCCTATCCGGGCGATCGCGCGATCCTCGACGCGATCGAGCCGGCTCTCCGGTCGCTGGTGCTGCTGGTGCGTCACGCGAAGGCGGGAGACCGCGACGAGTGGACGGGGGACGATCGCCTGCGCCCGCTCGACAAGCGGGGCCGCCGTCAGGCCGACGCGATGGTCGCGCCGCTGGCCGGGTACGCGGTCACGCGGCTCGTCTCGAGCCCCTACGTCCGGTGCGTGCAGACCCTCGAGCCGCTCGCGGCCCACCTCGAGATGGCCGTCGATCGGGACCCGGCAATCGCCGAGGGGGCCTCCCCGGAACAGGCGCGCGTGCTGCTCGGCCGACTCGGGCCGGGCCCCGTGGTCCTGTGCACGCACGGCGACGTCGTGGAGGCCCTGGTGGGCGAGGGGGAGCCCAAGAAGAAGGGCTCGACGTGGCTGCTCGCCCGCGAGGAGGCCGGCATCCGTCCGGTCCGCTACTGGCCCCCGCTCGCGTGATCAGCCGTCCCGGCTGATCTCGTTTGACCCTACGCGAAGCGCCGTGTCGGCGAGCGCCCGCGCCGGGACCTGGCTCTCAGGCCGCCACCGCGCGGGGGAGGATGGGCGCGTCGGCGTCGATGCGCCGGCCGGCCCGGAGGCAGAACGTCGGCATCAGGATCCGCTCGGCAATCACCTCGGTGCCGCCGTTGTCCCGGAGGGAGAAGCGGCCGCGCCGGTCGTCGAGCACGGTGACGTCGGCGACCGCGCCGGGGCGGAAGCTGCCATGCTCCGCCTCCCGGCCGAGCATCCGTGCCGCGTTCCGGGTCACCATCGGCACGACCTGCTCCAGGGCGAGCCCGCACGCCATGAGGCCCGTCATCGCGCGCGCCAGGCTGAAGCGGGTGCTGCCGGCGAAGGGGTGGAGCTCCGGGTCCGGGTGAGCGCCCGGGGGCGTGCCGGCCGGCCGCGGCACCTCGGTGTTGTAGCCGTGGAGATCGGCGCCGAGGGTGTCGGGCACGATCCCCGCGTCGAGCACCCGGCGCGCCACGTCGAAGCTGAAGTGGGAGCCGTGGCCCACGTCGATGCGGAGGCCGCGCGCGAGCGCCTCGCGGACGACCGGGTGCACGCGTCCCTGACGGTCGACGAAGCCCCCGGGATGGCGCGTGAACGGATGAGCGAGGACGTCGCCGGGCCGGAGGATCTCGATCACCCGGGGGAGGATCGTATCCGGGTCCGCGTCGCCGGCGCCCGACTTGGGCAGCGGCCAGAGCTGGCCGAAATGTACGTAGAGGGGCAGGTCGGCCTCGCGGGCGATCTCGGCGCCGAGGCGGAGGACGTCGAGCCCCCAGCGCGCGACGCCGCCGATCTCGGCGTGGGCCTTGATGCCTCGGACCAGGTCCGCGTTCTCCTGCGCGGCGCGGATCGTCGCGCGGACGTCGACGCCGTCGGGGCCGTAGAGGGCCGGGTAGTAGTGGCCCTCGAGCCCCCCGACCAGGTACGCGGAGAGGAAGGCGTAGACGCGGGTCGCGGCCGGCTCGGCCACGAACTTCCGGAAGCCCGGGAGCGTCATGCAGCTCGGGCCGCCCTGGTCGACCAGGGTCGTCGTCCCCGAATGCACGCCCACCATGTCGGCCTCGAGGCCGAAGCGCCCGGTGACGTACTGGTAGACGTGAGCGTGCGTGTCGATGAGCCCGGGGAGGACGAGCCGCCCGCGGACGTCGACCACGTCGTGCGCATCCCCGTTGGAGGTCGCGGCCACGGCGGCGATCCGCCCGTCCTTCACGGCCACGTCCAGCACGCCGTCCAGGCCCTGGGCCGGGTCGATCACCCGGCCTCCCCGGAGCACGAGGTCGTAGAGAGTCCCGCCCATGGCGTCCTCCTTCGCTCACATCCTAGCACCGGCCCCGCCGGGCCGGGCCGCGACGGCAGACCCGTCACCGCTCCCGCGCGATTCGCACTCCATCGGAGTCGCGCGCTATCGGTCTATGCCACTCCGCGCTGGATTCGCTGGCCCGCCTGCCAGACGTCGAGCACCTGCCAGAGGGCGGTGATCTCGCGCGTCGGGTCGCCGCGGACGACGAGGACGTCGGCCTGCCGGCCCGCCGCCAGCCGCCCGGCCACGGCGCCGACGCCGATGGACTCGGCGGCGCCGGTCGTCGCCGCGACGATCGCATCCTCGTACGCGAGTCCCGCCTGCGCCAGCATGTCGATCTCGTGAACGAACTCGCCCGGCGCGTACCACCCCCAGGGCGAGTCGGAGCCGGCGGTCATCCGGACCCCCGCGCTCGCCATCCGTCCCACCGCCTCGACCCGCGTGTCGAGCGCCCGGCGCTGCAGGTCGAGCTGGGCCGACAGCTCCGCCGTCAGCCGGCCCTCGCGCTCCCGGGCTTCCCGGAGGCGCTCGATCCCCGCCCGCTGGACGTAGAGGGTCGGGTTCACCCACGCCTTGGCCGCCGCCAGCCGCTCGACCAGATCGGGGCGATAGCGGTACGTCCCGTCCGGCTCGTTGAAGATGCAGTGGATGATCATGTCCACGCCCGCGTCGAGGGAGTTCTGCACGCCCTGCGCCGACGTGCAGTGGGCCGCGGTCAGCTTCCCGTGGCGGTGCGCCTCATCGGTCATCGCCGCCAGCTCGGGAACCGTGTAGGAGGCGCGGTTGGGGTCGGACGTGCGGGTGGACCCGCCGGTGGCCACGATCTTGATGTAATCCGCGCCCTCCTTCAGGAGCTTCCGCACCTCGGCGCGCACGGCGTCCTCGCCGTCAGCCTCGGAGCCGAAGTAGCCCATGTGGCCACCGGTGATGGTGATCGGCCGGCCGCAGATCACCATGCGGGGCCCGGGCGCGAGCCTCCGGCGAATGCCCTCCCGGAGGGAGAACGCGACACGGCCCTTGGCCCCGTTCTCCCGGAGCGTGGTCACGCCGGAGTGGAGCAGCGTGCGCGCGTTCTTCGCGGCCTGGAGGAGAAGGATGTCGTCGTCCTCCCTGGCCACGTCGTCCCCGAGCGTGCCGTCGCCGGGGGCGACCAGGTGGGTGTGGGCGTCCACGAGCCCCGGCAGGATCATGGCCTCCCCGTAGTCGACGCGGCGGACCGACGCCCCGGGAGGCGCGTCGATGGTGCCGCGCGGACCCAGCGCGACCACGCGGTCGGCTTCGATCAGGAGGGCCGCGTCGGCGACCGGCGCGGCGCCGCCGCCGTCGAGCAGCCGAGCGGCGCTGAGCAGGGTGAAGCGGGCAGGGGCGCTGCTGTCGGCCCCGGAGTGGTCGGTGCGGGCGCGTGCCGTCATGCGCATCCTCCTACGCCGGGCGCGATGCCGCGGGTGTGCGGTCGCGCGGCACCATAGTGCGGCCTGCGGACGGTGTCAACCCGACGGGCATTCGGAGCCTCGCCCCGCCCCACTTGACAGCCGATCTCGAGCTTGGTCCACTCAGGATGACGGGGGTCGCGCGACCCCGTCGGGGGCTCGAGGTAAGGAGCCCGGTCTCAAAAGGAGGCAGCTTCATGGAGGACACGCCACCGCGCTAGAGGACACCGTCGCCGGGCAATCCGGTGACGGCATCCGGAAGTTCACAGCTTCCCTGCGCAGGGGAGCGCGCAGGCCGTCCCGTGAACGCTCCAGGTGCGAGCGGGGACGCGAGCGCAGATGGATCGCCGGGGGGTGGGGCCCCGCTCCCCGGCGAGTCTTCGTCGAGAGCGGGCTACCAGCTGCTCGACGCTCCCCCGCCGCCCGAAGAGCCCCCGCCCCCCGAGAAGCCGCCGCCTCCGCCGCCGGACCAGCCACCGCTGCTCCATCGGCCGCCGCTCCCGCCCGAGGCGGGGACGACCACCCAGCCATGCCGCTCGCGGTACTTCTTGACCCCGGGGCGGTTGAGCACGCTCCGCAGGATCGGGTAGAGCACCAGCCAGCTCCCGGCCGCGATCACGCCGCCGTACGGCGGAACGATGATCGACGGGAAGATCGCGTAGAAGGGCGTGAGGAAAAGGTAGAGGAACCAGCCGGGGGGGCCGGGCGTCAGGAGCGCGAGGACGGAGAACGTCCCGATGACGAGGGAGAAGACGAGCGAGAAGACGACGATCCCGGCGATCGAGCCGATCTGGCGCCCCGGATCGCGACGCGGCGCGGGGAGGGGGGTGCCCTCGATGACCGCCGCGATGGCGTCGGCGCCGGCCTCGATGCCGGCCCCGAAGTTCCCGGCCCGGAAGTGCGGCCGGACGAGGTCGTCCAGGATCTGCCGCGAGCGGAGGTCGGTGAGGCGGCTCTCGAGGCCGTAGCCGACCTCGATCCGCATGCGGCGCTCCTGCCGGGCCACGACGAAGAGGGCGCCGTCGTCGACGCCCTTCCGGCCGAGCTTCCACGTCTGGAAGACCCGCACCGCGTAGTCCTCGATGGAGTCGCCCTCGAGGCTGTCCACCGTGAGGACCGCCACCTGGGCGCCGGTCCGCCGCTCCAGGTCCGCGAGCCTCGTCTCGAGGCGCTCTCGGACCGGCGCCGGGACGACGCTCGCCAGATCGTTCACCCGGGCGGCGAGGAACGGCACCTCCTTCGCGCTCGCGGCGCTGGCCGCCAGGAGGAGCAGGGCGAGGCCGACGGCCCTCGGGACGCGGCGGGTCATCCGCCCCCCAGGCGGAGCTGACCCGAGAGCTCGTCCCGATCGTCAGGCCGCGGGGGAAATCGTGCCGCCAGGCTCGCGCAGCGACGGATGCCGTCGGCGAGGGCTGGCCCCGGCTGGCCGCGCCGCATGCCGGCCGTGATGGCGGCCACGACCTCTTCCCACTCGCGCGGGGTGACCACGCCGTCGAGGCCGCGGTCGGCGCGGACGACGACGTGGCGCTCGAACAGGGAGACGAAGATCAGGATCCCGGTCCGGTCGCGGGTGCGGAACACCTCTTCCTCGACGAAGGCCTGCGTGGCGCGCTGGCGCACGCGGTGCGCCAGGACCTCGGGGGGGACGAGAAGACGCCGCAGGGCGGGCAGGGCCAGCGCGGCCCCCCAGCCCATCGCAACGCCGGTCGCCGGCGGCAGCGCGACCCAGAGCCACACGAGGCCGTCCCAGAAATCACCGGTCCAGCGGACGAGGGCGGCGACCAGCGCTCCGACGAGGGCCCCCAGGGTCGCGGCGATCCACAGGGCGTGCGCGTAGCGGTCCGAGCGCTCGACGGCGTAGGGGACGATCTCGCCGGCGCTCCGCCCCTCGACCTCGCGGACGGCCGCCTCGATGGCCGCGTGATCCGCCGGCGAGAAGAACTCCTCGAGTCGCAGGGCCGTGGTGCCTCCTGGGCCCGGCGCCGGGCGGCGGTTCCCGTCCTGTCGGCCCGACGAAGTGTAGCACGCGGTTGACGCCGCCCGCGGCGCGCCAAGCTGGGCTAGAATGCCCGACGACGTCCGATCCGCGTCAACCCGTGCCGCGAGGAGAGTCGATGCCCGCCCGCGACCGCCGGATTCGGCTGCACATCCAGAACGACCCGCTGAGCCCCAACGACGCCGTGACGCCTCCCCGGTTCGCCAAGGGCGCCTCCGACGTGCCGGAGCTTCGCCGGCGGCTCCGGGTGACCTTCGGCGTCGACCCGCCCGCTCTCGAGGAGGGGCTCCGCGAGGCGGAGATCCTGATCGCCGCGCACGTCGACGGTCGCAAGCTCGCGGCCCGCGCCCCGCGCCTCCGCTGGATCCAGTCGACGAGCGCGGGGGTCGAGAAGGTCGTGCCGATCCTGCCGCCGGACGTCGTGCTGACCAACGCGAGCGGCGTGCACATCCCCAAGGGGGGCGAGTACGCGATGACCGCCCTCCTCATGCTGAACCACGGGGTGCCGCACTTCGTGACGCGCCAGCGGGAGCGCCGGTGGGACCCGATCTTCATGACACCGATCGCGGGGCGCACGGTGGTGATCGTCGGGGTCGGCCGGATCGGCGGGGAGGTGGCGCGTCTCGCGCGGCGGTTCGGCCTCCGCGTCCTGGGTGTGCGCCGGAGCGGCCGTCCGCACCGCTGGGTGCACCGCATGTTCACGACGAAGGGGCTGCGCGCCGCGCTCCGTCAGGCCGACTTCGTCGTGGTCACCACTCCGCTCACGCCGGAGACGCGTGGCCTCCTCGGCGCCAAGGAGCTCGACTGCCTGCCGGCGCACGCCGGCCTGGTGAACCTGGGCCGGGGGCCGGTGGTCGACTACGACGCGCTCTCCGCGAAGCTCTGGACGCGCGAGCTCTCGGGGGCCGTCCTCGACGTGTTTCCCGAGGAGCCGCTCCCGCCCGAGTCCCCCATGTGGACCACGCCCAACGTCATCCTGAGCCCGCACTGCGCGGTGGACGACGGGCGCGCGTACGTCGGCCGGTGTCTCGATATCTTCTTCGACAACCTGCGGCGCTACCTGGGCGGCCGACCGCTCCGGAACGTCGTCGACCGCGTCCAGGGCTACTGACCCGGCGCACCGCCCGGCTCCGGTGACCGGCGCGACGAAGACCAACGCCGCGCGGCTCCTCGAGGCACGCGGCATCGAGCACCGCGTGCGGGTCTACGACGCCGGGGGCGCCTTCCACTCGGCGGACGAGGCCGCCGCCCTCCTGGGCGCGCCCGGCGGCTCGGTGCTCAAGACGCTCGTCCTCCTGCGGGAGACGACGGGGCGCGCGAAGCCGCTCCTCGTCCTCGTGCCCTCGGACCGCCAGGTCGACCTGAAGCGCGTCGGACACGCGCTCGGAGAGAAGCGGCCGCGCATGGCCACCCAGCGGGAGGCCGAGCGGCTGACGGGCCTCAAGGTCGGCGGGATCTCGGCCCTGGCCGTGCGCGCGGGCGCGTTCGAGGTGCTCGTAGACCGGAGCGCGGCGGGCTGGGAGCGGGTCCACGTGAGCGCGGGCGTGCGCGGCGTGGATCTCGAGATCGGGCTCGGCGATCTCCTCGCGGTCACCGGCGGCCGCCTGGTCGACGCGTCGCGAGCCGCCGCCGAGGGGCGGGACGAGGAGGAGGCATCGGGATGAGCGCAGAGCTGGAGCGCAACAAGCGGACCGCCATCGCCTTCTACGACCTGATGTTCAACCAGGGGAAGCCGGCGGAGGCGGTCCGGAAGTACGTCGGGGACGTCTACATCCAGCACAACCCCCGCGTGGCCGACGGCAAGGAGCCGTTCATCCGGTTCTTCAAGCAGATGGCGAAGGACTATCCGAGCAAGCGCGTGCACGTGAAGCGCGTGATCGCCGAGGGGCTGTACGTCGTCCTTCACTGCCACCAGGAGTGGCCCGGCGACGCGGACTGGGCGGGTATCGACATCTTCCGCTTCGACGAGCGCGGCAGGATCGTCGAGCACTGGGACGTCCTGCAGGTCATCCCGTCCGAGTCGGCGCATGGCAACACCATGTTCTGACGGGCACCGCCACGTGGCGCACGGGGCGGGGAGCTCGGGATGAGGGACAGCTGAGAGGCCTGGCGCGTTTGACATGTGACCCACATGTTTTTACCCTGTGGCCATGTCAAAGATGATCCAGATCCGGCGTGTCCCCGACGACGTGCACCGCAAGCTCAAGGCCCGCGCGGCGCTGGCGGGCATGTCGCTGTCCGAATACCTGCTCGCGGAGGCGCGCAGGTCGCTCGAGCGACCGACTCGCGCGGAGATCCTCGAGCGGATCGCGCGGCGCCGGGTGAGCCCCCGTGAGCCCGCCGCAGAGGTTCTCCGCAGGGAGCGGGATCGGCAGTGATCGTGCTCGACGCCTCCGCGGTCGTCGAGCTCTTGCTCGGGTCTCCGAGGGGAGCCATGGTGCGCGCGAGGATCCAGCGGCCGGACGAGTCGCTGCACGCACCGCACCTCCTGGACGTCGAGGTGGCCAGCGTCCTGCGACGGTATCACCTCTCGGGGGAGATCTCGGACGACGAGGGCCGCGAAGCCCTGGCAGATCTGGCCGGGCTCGACATCGCTCGCTATCCTCACGACCCGCTACTTCCGCGAGTCTGGGAGCTTCGCAGGTCCGTTACGGCCTATGACGCGGTCTACCTCGCCCTGGCGGAGGTTCTCGAGGCGCCCCTCCTGACGCTGGACCGGCGGCTGGCGCGCGCTCGGGGTCACGGAGCCCGGGTCGAGGCTCCCTGACGTTTCGGGGCGCGCGGCGCGCCTGCCGACCTCCCAGCCTCGGCTCGCGATCGGTCACCACCCCATGGCGTAGCCGTTTCGGCGGGGATCGGCGCCGCCCATGAGCCAGCCGGTGACCTGGTCGCGAAGGATCGCCTGGACGCCGCCGACGCGCATCGACCAGGGACCCATGACCTCGAGCCCGTAGCCGCGGGCGGCGAGCGCCCGGCGGGTCGCCTCGGGCACGCGCGACTCGATCCGGAGCTTCTCGGCGGGAAGCGGGTCGATCGCCTCGTCCAGCCAGCGGAACCGGGGCGCGCCGATCGCGTCCTGGACGTTCAGGCCGAAGTCGATCAGGTTCGCGAGGACCTGGACGGTCGTGACCAGGATGCCGTAGCTGCCCGGCGTGCCCGCGGTCGCCCAGAGCTTTCCCCCGCGGAACAGCTGGACCGGCGCCACCGGCCACTCGTGGCGCTTGCCCGGCTGCACGACGTTCGGGTGCTCCGGGTCGGTGCTGGTCCAGTGGAGCGCGTTGTTGAGGCAGATGCCGGTGCCGGGGACGACGATCCCGCTGCCGAATCCGTTGCCGAGGCTCTGGGTGACGTTGACGGCGAGGCCGCTCGAGTCCATCGCGGCCAGGTGGGTCGTGGAGGCGCCGCCGGCCGCGTCGCTCCCGCCCGCGACGGCGACCGGCCGGCGCGGCGCCTCGAGGCGCGCGCGCATCTCGCCCCGGATGGCCTCTGTGCGCGCTGCGCCGAGCAGGCGCTCGACCGGCACCGTCACGACGTCGGGGTCGCCGATGTGGCGGTGCGTGTCCATGCGGGCCGCGCGCGCGGCCTCGGCGATGACCGCCACGTGGTCCGGGCCCAGGTGCTCGAGCGCGCCCACGTTCCAGCCCGCCATGCCGTTGAGCGTCTGGAGGACCTGAAGGCCGCTCGACGGTGGCGCCGGCGCGAATACCTCGACGTCCCGGTAGGTCGTCGTGAGCGGCTCGTTCCACCGGAGTCGCTCCGGGTACGTCTCGAGATCACGCCGGCTCATGACGCCGCCCAGGGCCGCCACGATCCCCTCGCCGAGCGGCCCGCCGTAGACGGCGTGGACGCCCTCGCGGCCGATCCGCCGGAAGGTCGCCGCGAGATTCGGCTGGGCGAGCGGCGTCCCGATGGCCGGCGTGCGGCCCCCGTGGAGATACGTGCGGACGCACTCGGCGTCGAGGTGCGTGAGGTGCTCGTCGAACATCTGGCGGTCGAACGGCGTCAGCGGCGGGCCGGCCTCGGCGAGCTCGGCGGCGGGCTCGAGGACGTCGGCGAGCGGCAGGGTGCCGTGGTCGGCGAGGACCCGCGCCCACCCGGCGAGGTTGCCCGGCACGGCGACCGAGAGGGGCCCGCTCGTATGGTTGGCGCCGTGCATCTTCTCGCGGCTCGTCCCGGACGGGGCCCGGCCCAGGAAGTTGAGCACCTGGGGGCGATGGCCCGGGCGGGTCAGCACGAGGACGCCGCATCCGGCCAGACCGGACATGTAGGGCTCCGCGACGCCGATGGCGGCCGCTGCCGCGACCAGCGCGTCGACCGCGTTCCCGCCGCGAGCGAGCATCTTGAGGCCCGCCAGGGTGGCGAGCGGGTTCGCGGTCGCCACCATGCCGCGCCGCCCGAGGGCGACCGGCCGGACGCTGAACCGCGTGGCGTAGGTCTCGTGAGGGGCGGGAGCCGCCTGGGGCGATGTCATCCTTATCGACCTTTCCACTGAGGGGTGCGCTTCTCCAGGAACGCGCGGACCCCCTCGTGGAAGTCCGCGCTCGCGTAGGTCTCGGCGATCAGGTCCTCGATGTCGGGCACGGGCCGGGCCGCCCGGATTCGCCGAACGGCCTCCTTGGTGACGCGGAGCGTGATGGGAGCATGGTTGGCGATCTCCTCGGCGAGCGCCCGGGCGCGCGCGTCGAGCACCTCCGGCGCGACGACCTCGTGGACGAAACCCGCGGCGTGCGCCTCCTCGGCGCCGAGGAGCTTGGCGGTGAAGAGGAGCGCGGTGACCTGCGAGGGCCCGAGGAGATCGACGAGGCGCGCGTACGCCTCGGCGGACAGACAGTTGCCGAGGGTGCGCGCGATGGGGGCGCCGAAGCGGGCGTCGGGCGTGGCGATCCGGAGGTCGGACGCCGCCACGATGCGCAGGCCGGCGCCGACGGCGAAGCCCCGGATCGCCGCGATGACCGGCTTCCGGACCGCCTCCAGGCGGCCGATGCGCCGGTCGCCGTCCCGCTCGTAGGCGATGCCGTCCGCGGCCCCCGTGAAGGCCCGGAACTGCCCGATGTCGGTGCCCGCGACGAAGGCCTGACCGCCCGCGCCGCGGAGCACGAGCACCCGGATCGCATCGTCGGCGTCGACCTCCTCGCAGGCCCGCGTCAGGCCCTCGTACATGTCCCACGTGAGCGCGTTGCGGGCCGCCGGCCGGTTGAAGGTGAGGGTCAGGACCGGCCCGTCCCGGGCGATCAGGATCTCGTCGGACTCCGCCACTTGTCGCTCCGGCGCGGAGCCGGTCATCGGGCGGTCATGCCCCCGTCGATCACGAGCTCCGTGCCCGTCACGAAGCTCGCCTCGTCGGAGGCCAGATAGAGGATGCCCGGGGCGACGTCCTCGGGCTCGGCGACACGCCCGAGCGGCGTCAGCGCCACGCGCTCCTCCCGGACGCCGGGCCGCGCGTGAAGCTCCGCGGTCATGCCGGTCTCCACGAAGCCCGGGAACACGGCGTTGATGCGGATGCCCTCCGAGGCGTACTGGATGGCGGCCGCGCGCGTCAGCGCGCGGGCGGCGCCCTTCGACGCATGGTACGACGCGCCGCCCCGGCTGCCAACCAGGGCGTAGATGGAGACGACGTTCACGATCGCGCCGCCGCCCGTCCGCCGCATCGCGGGGATCGCGTGCTTCGTGCCGAGCAGCACGCTGGTCGCGTTCGCGGCCATGATGAGCTCCCAGTCGGCCAGCACGACGTGCTCGGCGGGCACCCGGGCCGGAAGGCCCCCGCGCCCCGCGTTGTTCACCAGCACGTCGAGGCGGCCGTGCTCCCGGAGCACGTGGTCGATGGCCGCGGTCCAGTCGGCCTCGCGGGTGACGTCGAGCGGCAGGAACGCGGCCCGGCCGCCGGCAGCCGTGACCGCCTCGCCGACGGCGCGGCCGCCCGCCTCGTTCACGTCCGTCACGAGCACGGCCGCGCCCTCGCGCCCGAACAGGCGGCAGGTCGCGCGCCCGATCCCCGAGGCGCCCCCGGTGACGATGGCGATCTTGCCGGCGAGCCGCCCGCTCATCGGGGACCGGTTCCGTACGGCGAGGCGTCGACGCCCATCGTGATCTGGGTGCGCGCGATGGCCGATTGGCGGAGGGGCGCGAGCGCCCTGAGCTCGGGGTCCGCCCGGTACGCCTCGAACCCCGCGGCGCTGGCGAACGACACCAGGTGGATCTCGTGGGGCAGGATGTCATTCTGCGCCGGGCCCGTGGGCCGGATCACGCGGTCGATCCGGCCGCCGTGGCGACGCATGATGCGGGCGGCCTCCGTCTCGAAGCGGCGGAACTCGTCCACGCGGCCCGGATGGACGAAGAGCTCCACGAGGAGCACGATCGCCCGGTCGTCGCCCGTCGTCGTCAA
Organism: Candidatus Methylomirabilota bacterium; assembly: GCA_036558225.1. Classification (GTDB taxonomy): domain Bacteria; phylum Methylomirabilota; class Methylomirabilia; order Rokubacteriales; family DASRDR01; genus DASRDR01. The sequence continues at coordinate 27,501 of DATBGA010000100.1, forward strand.
TCGTCTCTCCGGATGCGACCCGATCCCTGCGATGACGGATCCGGGTCCTTGGCCCGCGAGAAGCCAGTCTGACCGAGGAGCCGGGCTCCGACAACCCCCGGGCGCGGCGGCACTCGGCGGGTTCGGCGGGCGCGCGTGATACCCTCGGCCCCGTGCGGGACTGGGCGCGCTGGTGCCGCCGGGCCCTGGCGGCCGCGGGGGTCCTGGCGCTCGTCGCGGGCGGCGTCTCGATCTTCGGCCAGCCCGATCGCGAGGTTCTCTATCAGCCGGAGCCCCCGCTCGCGGTGTGCGGAGAGCACGGCTGCACCTTCCTCTACCGTCTCGAGGTGGGCAACAGCGGCGCGGCCTCTCAGGACGAGGTCGTCGTCCGGCTCCGGCGGGACGTCGTCGAGGCCGCCATCCTGCCGGTCAAGGCGCGGGACTACGGCAAGATCGAGCGGCCCGTCCGCGTCTGGGACGAGGGGGATCTCCGCGCCTACGCGCTGGGGCGAGTCGAGTCCCGCGAGCGAGTCGAGCTCGGCTTCGTCCTTCGAGGGCCGACGCGCGACGCCCTGGTGCCGTGGACCCGGATCCTGGCGGGAGTCGAGGCGCCCGGATCGAAGGTCACCGTGGGCAGTGCCGGCTGGACGATGGTCCTCCGCGCCTGGCTCGCGATCTTCCGCGTGTTCTAGCGCCAGCCCCGTGTGCCGACGATGCCCTTCTCGTGTCGGCCCTCTACGATCCGCGCCCCTCGCTCGCGGCGGCCCTCGGCGCCGCGTCGTGACTCAGCATCGGAGCCGTCGTGTACCTGGGCGTTACGGCCACCGTGGTGGCCTGCGCCTGCGGGGGCAGCTTGTCCAGCGCTATCCGAGCGCGACGGTGGCGTCCTACGCGCTCCTCGCGCCCTGCGCGGGGATCCTCTCGTCGCCCCGGTTTTCCGCGAGGTCTTCGGCCTCATGCGCTACGCTGGCATGGCGCTGATCCTCGCCGGCCTCGCCGTGATCGTGCTCTCCGCGAAGCGGAGCCGGCGGGCCGAGCGACCGAGTGCGCATGAGACGCCGGTGGCACCCGCGGCGCCGGCAGGAAGGAGCGTGACGTTCATGAGCCTCGTGGAGGCTCGGATCCGGGCATTTCTCGACACCCGGGAGGTGGTGGTGCTCGCCACCGTGCAGGCCGACGGCGCGCCGCTGGCGATGCCGATGTGGTTCCTGCACGACGCGACGGCCCTGACCATGATCAGCGTGGCCGACACGCAGAAGGTCCGCAACCTACGCCGCGACCCGCGCGTTTCCGTGGTCGCCGAAGGAGGCGGGACCGGTGCGGTGCGCGGCGTGAGCGTGCAGGGGCGCGGGGAGTTCCTGCCTGACGGCCCCGATCGGCGGGCGCTGGCCGAGCGTTTCGTCGAGCGGTACCGCCCGTATCTCGAGCGACGCTGGGGCGGCCGCGCCATGCCGGCGGACCGGGTGATGTTCCGCATCGTCCCCACGCACGTGCGCAGCTGGGGGCTCGACTGAGCCACGCCTCGCCCGTCCGGTGCGGGACGTCAGCAGGCGAGGTCGTCCGGAACGAGCGGACGATCGACCAGGAGGCGCGGATCTAGGCCCGGCGCAGCCGGGCTACCGCGTCAGGGGCCGCGTAGCCTCCGCCAGCCACACGGCGGTCTCGCGGTCGACCCTGGGCCCGATCACCGCGCGCACGCGCGCGTGGTACGCGTCGAGCCAGGCGGTTTCCGCCGGCGTGAGGAGGGCCGGGTCGACCAGGGCCAGGTCGATCGGCGCGAGCGTCAGCGTCTCGAAGCCGTAGAGGGTGACCTCGCCGCCGGGTGGCGCCGGCACCGGCACCACCACGACCAGGCTCTCGATGCGGATTCCGTACTCCCCGGTCTTGTAGTAGCCCGGCTCGTTGGACACGATCATCCCGGGCCGGAGGGCCACGCTGTTCCCGACCTTGGAGATCCGCTGCGGCCCCTCGTGGACCGACAGGTAGCTGCCGACCCCGTGGCCGGTGCCGTGGTCGAAGTCGAGGGCGGCGTCCCAGAGGGGAGCGCGGGCGAGGGCGTCTAGCTGGGACCCCGTCGTCCCCCTGGGGAAGCGCGCGGTGGCGAGCGCGATATGACCGCGGAGGACGCGGGTGAACCGGTCCCGCTGCTCGGCCGTCGGCGCGCCGATCGCGAGGGTCCGCGTCACGTCGGTCGTGCCGTCGAGGTACTGCGCGCCTGAGTCGACCAGGTAGAGCATCCCGGGCTCGATCTGCCGGTCGGTGCGCGGCGTCGCCCGGTAGTGGACGATGGCGCTGTTCGGACCCGCGCCCGAGATCGTGGGGAAGCTCACGTCGCGGAAGAGGAACTCCTCCGCGCGCAGCGCGTCGAGGCGCTCGGCGGCCGTGATCTCGGTGAGGCGCCTCGCCGGCCCCTGCCGGGCGAGCCAGGCGAAGAACCGGACGAGGGCGGTGCCGTCCTTCTCGTGGGCGCTGCGGGCGCCGGCCAGTTCCACGTCGTTCTTCGTCGCCTTGGGCACGAGGCACGGGTCGGCCGCCCGCGTCACCGTCGCCCCGGCGTCGGCGAGGTGCTGAATGATCCACGCGGCCGTGGAGCTCGGGTCGGCCTGGACCGTGCGGCGTGCCGCCCCCAGCCGGTCGAGCGCGGGGCTGAGCGCGTCTGGAGGCTGGACGCGCACATCCTCGCCGAGGTGCTCCAGAAGGCCGGGCGTCAGCTTGGCCGGGTCGACGAAGAGGTCCACGGTCGCGTCGCGGTGCACCACCGCGAAGGCGAGCGGGAGCGGCGTGTGGGCGACGTCGCTGCCCCGGACGTTCAGGAGCCACGCGATGGAGTCGGGCGCGGTGAGGACCACCGCGTCCACGGCGTCGCGGGCGAGGAGCTCGCCGATCTCGCGGCGCTTCTCGGGGGAGGGCCTCCCGGCGTGCTTCAGGTCGTGGGGGACGATCGGACCGCGGGGCGGCGGTGGCTGGTCGTCCCAGATCCGGTCGACCAGGTTCTCGGCGACCGGGACCAGCGTGGCGCCTGCTTTGCCGCTCACCGCCTGGAGACGCTCCACGCTCTCGATGGTGTGAAGCCACGGATCGTAGCCGAGCCGGTCGCCTGGACGGAGGCGCACGCGGAGCCACTCCGCGGGCGGGCTCTCCGTCACGTGGTGATGCTCGAACACGTCGCCCGGCGCCTCGTCCTTCACCTGGAGCGTGTATCGCCCGTCGACGAAGATCGCCGCCGCGTCGGTGAGGACCACCGCCAGCCCCGCGGACCCGGTGAAGCCGGTGAGCCAGGCCAGGCGCTGGGCGCGGGGCGGGACGTACTCGCCCTGATGCTCGTCGGCTCGCGGGACGAGGAAGCCGGCGAGGCCCTCCCGGCTCAGCTCCTTCCGGAGCCGCTCGACCCGCTCGCGGATCGCCATCGTGTGGATGATATCAGGTTTGAAGGGACGCCCGCGGCGCCAGGGCGGCGAACCGGCGCCAGTGCGAGCGGCCGGCCTCGCCGCGCGTCACGTCTCGAGCTGGAGCCAGCGAGTCGCGATGCGCGCCGCCAGGTCCGCGAGCGCGCCCCGCGAGCGCCGCCCGGCGCCTAGGTCGTGGCCGACCCCGGGCTCCAGGTGGAGCGCCGTCGGCGCCGGGATTCCGGTGAGGGCGCTCCGCAGCTCCGCCACCGCGCCGAAGGGATCCGTGGTTCCATGGACGAAGAGCGTAGGCGTGCGGAGACGCGGGAAGTGCGCCACCCGGAGCTCGGCGGGCCGCCCCGGCGGGTGGAGCGGATAGGCGAGCAGCAGGAGGGCGCAGGCGAGGGTTGGCTCGTCCGCGGCGAGCAGGCTCGCCTGACGGCCTCCGTAGGAGTGGCCGCCGAGACCGACGCGCCTCACGCCGGCGCGCGCCAGCGCCGTCACGGCAGCCCGGAGCCCGGCGCGGTCCCGCGCGGCCCCGGCGGGCGACGGCGGCCCGTGGGGACGGGCCTGGCGAAACGGCAGATCGCAGCGGAGCACGACGAGGCCGCGGATCGCGAGCGCCTCGGCGAGGGCGACGAGAAGGGAGTCCTCCGACGACGAGCCCGCGCCGTGAGTGAGGACGAGGCCGTTCTCGCCGCCGCCCGCGGGCGCGTGCAGCATCCCGCGGACGGCCGGCCCCTCGCCGACCGCGTCGTGAAACGGGACCGGCGCGGGCGGCGGCGGATCGGACGCGGTCATCGCCGGGCCGGGGAACGGGCGGCCGCGACACCACGAGGCGCGGCAGGGAGGACCGGGTGACGGCCGTCGTCTTCTTCGACGTGGCGGGCACGCTGATCCGGGTTCGCGACGGGGTGGGGGCGCAGTACGCGCGGGTCGCCGGGCGCTTCGGGCTCGCGGCCGATCCGAGGGCGCTCGAGCGCGAGTTCCCTCGCGCCTTCCGCGCCGCGCCCCCGATGGCGTTCGCCGGCGCGACGGCCCAGGCGATCCCCGGGCTCGAGCGCGCGACCTGGCGGGGCATCGTGCGGGACGTCTTCGCCGGCGCCGGGCTTCTGGACCGGTTCGCCCCCGGCGCGTTCGACGCCTACTTCGACGCGGTGTACCGGCACTTCGAGGACCCGGGCACGTGGGACGTTTTTCCCGATGTGATGCCGGCGCTCGCCGCCCTCCGCGCCCGGGGGACATCGCTCGGCATCGTCAGCAACTTCGACAGCCGCGTCAGGCGGATCCTCGCGGGGCTGGGCCTCGCCTCGTCGTTTCAGTCGGTGACGCTGTCGAGCGAGGTGGGGGCGACGAAGCCGGACCGGGCGATCTTCGCGCGCGCGCTCGCCCGCCACGGGGTCGACGCGGCCCGGGCGGTCCACGTCGGCGACTCGCCGAGCGAGGACTGCGAGGGCGCCCGCGCGGCGGGCTTGCGGGCCGTCCTGATCGACCGCGCCGGGCGTCACGCAGACCGTCCCGGGCTGGTGCGCGTGGACTCGCTCGCGGCCCTTCCCGAGGTGATCCGGGACACCGGGTGAGGGCCCGGCGCGGCCCGCCGCTCGACCGACCGAGATCAGGCGTCGGGAGGCGGCCACGGGCTCGGCCTTCCGTCGTCCTCGGCGGCCTCCCAGAGCCACGCGGCCCCCCGGACGCCGCTCGAATCCCCGTGCCGCGGCGGGCGGAGCGGGGTGTCGACCCGGTCCGAGAAGACCCAGGCGCCCCAGCGCCCCGGAACCCTTTCGTAGAGTCGGGTCAGGTTCGAGAGGCCGCCGCCGAGCACGATCACGTCGGGGTCGAGGAGGTTGACGACCGCCGCCAGCGCCCGGGCGAGCCGCTCCTCGTAGCGGGCGAGCGTCGCCTCGCAGCGCTCGTCGCCGTCGGCCGCGCGCTCGGCGATCGTCGTCGCGTCGAGCCGCTCGCCGGTCGCCTCGAGGTGGTCCCGGGCGAGCCCGGGTCCCGAGAGGAAGGTCTCCACGCAGCCGGTGCGCCCGCAGTAGCACGCCGCGCCGGGCCATTCGCCGGCTCGCGGCCAGGGGAGCGGGTTGTGGCCCCACTCGCCGGCGACCGCGTTCGGCCCGGTGACAACGCGGCCGTCGACGGCGACGCCGCCGCCCGTGCCGGTTCCCAGGATGACCCCGAAGACGACGCGGGCCCCGGCACCGGCGCCGTCGCGGGCCTCGGAGAGCGCGAAGCAATTCGCGTCGTTGGCGAAGCGGAGGGGGCGGTGGAGGAGGCGCTCGAGGTCCTGGCGCAAGGGACGGCCGTTGAGCCACACGCTGTTCGCGTTCTTGACGAGCCCGGTGGCCGGGGACAGCGCCCCCGGCATCCCGATCCCGACCCGCGCCGGCTCGCCGCCCTCGCGCTCGAGCCCTTCGACCAGGGTCGTGATCGCCGCCAGCGTCGGGGCGTAGCGGTCACGCGGCGTCGGCACGCGCCGCCGGCCGCGCTCGCGCCCGTCGCGGTCGAGCGCGATGGCCTCGATCTTCGTGCCGCCGATGTCGACCCCGATGCGCATTCCGCTGCGGCGGGCTACTGCGTGGCGAGAGCCCGGCGGCGCCCCCGATGATAGTCGGACAGCGCGGCATTCGCGGCCGCGACGGTCTCGGCCTCGGCCGCGAGCCTGGCGAGATCCCGCCCGGGCACGGCCACGTAGAGCTCGTCGTCCCCGAGATCCGTGTACACGCGGTTCCCGATGCAGCCCGTGCTCGCGGTGACGCCGGCGGCGAGGGCGGCGGGCAGCGCCATGCAGGTCGGGCGGGCGAGGAACGGGACCGGCGCCTGGATCCCGGCCCGAAGCGCCGCCTCGAGGAGCTGCATCAGCCCCGCGGGCCGTCCCGCGACGAGCACCACGTCGGGATCGACCGGCGTGTCCCCGAGGGGGGCGTACACGACGGCGCCGGGCGTCTCGGGGAGGCGCGGAATCCCGGGCACCTCCTCCATCCGGAGGTAGCCGAGGCCGGTCATGAACCCGAGCGTCTGATCCAGCTCCTGGGCGCGGTCGGGCGGGAGGGCGATGCGGTGCGTGTGGCTGCCGACCGCGCAGTTGTAATGGTCGCTCGGCACCGTGTAGAAGGTCCGCCCTCCGGCGGCGATCCGCCAGAAGCTGCAGCCCGAGGGCTCCGTGCCGGCGAACTTGGCGACACCCACGGGGGGCACCGGGCGAAACGTGACCGCTACCGGGCGGCGGCGGAGGTTGAAGGTCTCCCGGAGGCGCTCCTCGATGCTGCGGTAGTCGGTCATGTCCCACTTCCTTTGGGGTCAGGGCGGCGCGGCGCCCGATTGAAATGTGTATCCGGGACGACGGGCATGCCGTGGCTCAGGCGTAGACGTGCTTGGCCCGCTGCCAGCGCGCGAGCTGGACGAGGGCGCCCACGAGCGCGAGCCCCCCGCCGATCAGGCAGGCGGTCGGCACCCCGAAGCCCTCGGCGACCGAGCCGATGAGCGAGGCGCCCAGCGGCGTCGCCCCCGCGAAGACCATCATGTAGACGCCCATGACGCGCCCGCGGAGCTCGTCCGGCACCGTGACCTGGACGATCGTGTTGCAGCCGTTCTGAAAGAGGATCTGCATGACGCCGACGAAGAAGAGGACGAGCGCGGCCAGGGCGAAGCTCCGCACGAACGCGAGGCTCAGGATCGCCAGGGCGACTCCCAGTCCCGGAGCGACCACCGCCGCGAGAGGAGGCCGCCCGTAACCGAGCATCGCGATGGCGATCGCGCCCGCGACGGCTCCGGCCCCGAGCGACGCCATCAGCAGACCGAACTCGTGGACGCCCTCGTGCAGGACCTCGCGGGCGAAGAGGGGGACGAGAACGCCGTGGTTCATGGCGAACGTGCTGACCGAGAACACGAGGCTCAGGATCAGTGCGACGAGCGGCGTGCGCGTTGCGTAGCGGACGCCGTCCATGAGCTCCTCCCGCATCGTCGTTCCGCGCCGGGCCTGCGCCTCCGAGCCGGCCCGCACGGCGATCAGGTTCAGCACCACGGCGAGGAAGGACAGCGCATTCAGCAGGAACGCGACCGCGGTGCCGTAGCGGGCGATGAGGAGCCCGCCGAGGGCGGGGCCGACGACCCGCGCGGAGTTGAACGTGGCCGAGTTGAGCGCGATGCCGTTCAGGAGGTCCTCCCGGCCGACCATCTCGACGAGGAAGGACTGCCGGGACGGCATGTCGAGCGCGTTGATCAGCCCGATCACGCCCGCGAGCGTCGCCACGTGCCAGTAGCGGACCCAACCGGTCCAGGCGAGCAGGGCGAGCGCGAAGGCGGGCAGCGTCAAGGCGGTCTGGGTCGCGAGGACCAGGCGACGCTTCGGGATGCGGTCCACGACGACGCCGGCCATCGCCGAGAAGAGGAGCACGGGGGCGAACTGGAGCGCGCTCACCACGCCCAGGCGGAAGGGCGAGTCGGTGAGCTCCAGCACCAGCCACGAGAGCCCGACGGACTGCATCCAGCTGCCCACGGACGACACCGACTGGCCGATCCAGAACAGGCGGAAATCGCGGTGGTTCAGCGCGCGAAGAGCCGCGGGGAATTGCATCAGGGGCTACCGGGGCCCGGGTGACGCGAAACGGCTCGACGGCGGGGCGGCCCCGCCGCCCTCACCTCACGCGTGGCGGCCGGCGCCCGCGCCCGCGGGGACGAGCCCGGCGTGCCGGTGCGCGGCATCGACCAGGGCGTCCACGGCCTCGGGAGACGTGTCCCAGGCGCACGCGATCCGGACGACGCCGTCCCGGGGCGCGCCTCGGCGGGAGAAGCTGTACCCATCGGCGACCAGGCCGTCCCAGACCGGCTGGGGCAGCGCGGCCAGCACGAAGTTGATCTCGGTCGGGTGTGGGAACCGGATGCCCGGGATGTCGGCCAGGCCCTGGCGGACACGGGCGGCCATCGCGTTCGCGTGGCGGGCGCTCCGGAGCCAGAGATCGTCCTGCAGGAAGGCGAGCCACTGGGCGGACATGAGGCGCATCTTCGAGAAGTGGTGGCCCGCCCGGCGCCGGCGGTAGCGCATCGTCTCGGCCAGCGCGCGATTGAAGAAGACGACGGCCTCCGCGCAGAGCGCCCCGTTCTTCGTCGCCCCGAACGACAGGACGTCGATCCCCGCCTTCCAGGTGAGCTCGGCCGGCGTGCACGAAAGCCGCGCGACCGCGTTGGCGAAGCGGGCGCCGTCCATGTGGACCAGGAGGCCCTTCGCCCGGGCGGCGCCGGCCAGCTCGCGGACCTCGCGGAGGGTGTAGACGGTGCCCGCCTCGGTTCCCTGCGTGAGGCTCAGCGCCCGGCCCGGCGGGTCGGCGGCCCGCAGGGTGCCCGACTCGATCGTCTCGACCAGCGTGGCGACGGAGATCTTCCCGTCCACGGTCGGCAGCGGGACGCTCCGGGCGCTGCCGCCCGACCAGAACTCGGTGCCTCCGCACTCGCTCGCGTGGAGGTGCGAGATCTCGGCGCAGTAGACGGCGCCGTACGGAGCGCAGAGGATCGCGGCGCAGAGCCCGTTCGCCACCGTGCCGGTGCCGACCGGGTAGACCTCGACCTCCGTCTCGAAGAACTCCGCCATCCGCCGCTCGAGCCGCTGCGTGTACTGATCGGCGCCGTAGGGGGCGGTGTCGTCCGCGTTCGAGTCGACGATCGCCTGCAGGATCTCCGGGGCGGCGCCCGAGACGTTGTCGCTGTAGAAGTTCTTCTTCACGCGGGTCCTCCGGAGCGGCACGGGGTGACGGGGAGCGGGACGCCGCGGCGCGGCGCGGCGGCCGGGCGAAGCGAGGTTCTCATGGTACCGCCTCGCATGATAGGGGAACCGCGGAGCGCCCGCAACGCCAGGGAGCCGCGCGAGACCGCGTGCGGGCGCGCGGAGCTCGTGCGCGACGGCGCGAGCCGTCAGGGATGGGGCGCGTCGGGGACGCCGAGCCGGCCGACGCCGGGGAGCTTGAGAGCCGGGCGGTTCCAGTCGAGCCCGAACGTGAGCCCGAGCAGGTTCACCTCGAGCCCTTCCTCCCACCCGACCAGCACCCCGGCGAGACCGAGCAGTGAGAGCTGGACCCCGGTACCGCTCGGTACGAGACCCACTGGCGCGCCACCCGGCAGGAAGTCCTTGCCGACCGCCGTCGGCGGGAGGTCAAGGCGCAGCTCCGGGACGGCCCGCGCCACGAAGGCCGTGAACGTGTTGCTGTTCGGCCCTGGCCAGGTGCGGTAGATCGAGGGGTAGGGATAGGCTCGCACGGCCGCCTCGACGCGGTCGATCAACGCGTCCACGCCGTCCCCGCGCACGTCGACCAGGAGGTCGGGCCGGCTCCCGAACCAGAAGTTGTCCGGCCCCGTGCGGTTGACGCGGAGGGCGGAGGCGCCGTGGTCGACGCCCCAGCCGATGACCTCGTATCGCGCGTACTCGGGCGCGTGGGAGCGCTTGAGCGCGATCCACGTGTGGACGCCGAGGATGCCCTTCCATCCCACGGTACGCGCGGCGTAGACCTGGATCACCGCCTCCGGCGTCGTCGCCGCGTCGGGCGCCTGCCCGGAGGAGTCGCGGCGGGCCTGCCGCCAGCCCGGGTCCCGTGCGAGCGTCCCGCACGCCGCCAGGAGGAGGAGCAGCAGCGGAGTCAGGCTTTGGCGTCTAAGCATTTTCGGCCGGCGCCGACTTGCGGGACGGAGGGGGCTGCCGCTCGGGGGTGGACCGCTCGCGGCGGCCACGCCCGGCGGTCAGCGGTCCCCGGCGGGAGCCCGGGCGGGCCAGACGGGGCCACCCAGCCCGGGGGTGACCCCGCTCAGGTGCCGATGGCCTTGCGGATGCTGCCGTGGTGACCGTTGGCGTGACCGACGAGGACGCGCTCGACCACCTGCGCCGCGGTCATCGTCCCCATGGGAAAGCTCACGGTCCGCTCGAGCTCGGTCTCGCCGAGTCCCCGCACGGTCGCGACGGCGGCCGCCCCGTTCTGGCGGAGGAGCGCCAGGGTCTCGGCCTTCGTGCAGTTGGCATGCTGGGTCGCGTGTGCGGCGTTGCCCTCGTGAATCATCTCCATCGTGATGGGGGGCACGGGCTGGCCCTGGGCGATGGCCCCGACGAGACCGGCGACCGACTTGTGGCTCACGGCCACGTGATGGGCGACGACCCCGACGCTCCGGCCGTCGTCTGGCGTCTTGGCCCGCCACTGGGCGTCGGAGAGCCCCTCGATGGTGGCGATCAGCGACTGGTTCGCCTGCTCGAGCTGCTGGGCCAGGTTTCGCGCGCGCTCGCTCATGCCGATCCCTCCAGTGGCGGGCCGGTGGTGGTCCGCGGTGTGCGTTCACCGGTCATATACACGCGCCGTCGCGCAGCGTCAACGGCGACGGGCCCGATCCGCGCGGTGACGTCGGAGCCGGCGGCCGCGCCGCGTCGCCGGATGGTATCCTCCTCCGGGGCCCCGCGGGGGCGCGAGCCCGGCGGCCCCACCGCCGTCGACATGGACCGGCGCCCGGCGCCGGAGCGCGGAAAGGGGAGCCACGTGAACAGCCATCGCTTGCCCAGGACGGTCGTCCCGAGCCGCTACGACATCCGGCTCGAGCCCGACCTCGATACCGCGACCTACACCGGCGAGGAGTCCGTCCAGGTCGAGGTCCGCGACGGGACGGACGAGGTCCAGCTGAACGCCGTCGAGCTCACGATCACGCGCGTCGTCGCCGAGGGCTCCGACGGGGCGCGCCTGGAGGGCACGGCGTCGCTCGACCCGGCGACCGATCGCGTCCATCTCCGTTTCCCCCGCGCGCTCCGTCCCGGCGAGTGGAGCCTCCGTCTCGCCTTCCAGGGCATGCTGAACGACCAGCTGCACGGCTTCTACCGCAGCACCTTCAAGGACGCGGACGGGCGCACGCACGTCATGGCGGCGACGCAGTTCGAGGCCGTCGACGCGCGCCGGGCGTTCCCTTGCTGGGACGAGCCGGCCCTGAAGGCCGTATTCGGCGTCACGCTCGTGGTGCCCGACGGCTACACGGCGATCTCGAACACCGCGCCGGTGCGCGAGGAACCAGCGGGACCCGGCCGGCGAGCGGTGACGTTCGGCGACACCATCCGGATGTCGACGTATCTCGTCGCCTTCATCGTCGGCGAGCTGGAGTCGACGGAGCCGGTCATGGTCGGCAAGACGCCGCTCCGCGTCTGGTGCGTCCGGGGCAAGGTCCACCTGGCGGCCTACGCGCGGACCGCCGGGGCGTTCTGTCTCGACTTCTTCGAGCGTTACTACGGCATCCCCTATCCCGGCGACAAAGTCGACCTGATCGCTATTCCAGACTTCGCCTCCGGCGCGATGGAGAACCTGGGCGCCATCACCTTCCGCGAGACCGCGCTCCTGGTCGACGAGGCGGCAGCGTCTCACTCGGACCTCGAGCGGATCGCCGACGTGGTGGCCCACGAGGTGGCCCACATGTGGTTCGGCGACCTCGTGACGATGGTGTGGTGGAATGGGATCTGGCTCAACGAGG
>DATBGA010000101.1:0-3723 GCA_036558225.1 Candidatus Methylomirabilota bacterium
CCCTGGCAGTTCTTCTGGGCCACCGGGGCGCTGTCGTCGTTCCTCGACAACGCCCCGACCTACCTGACCTTCCTCGCCCTGGGCCAGGGACTGCATCTCCCCGACGAGGTGGTGGGAGTGCCCCACGCCATCCTGGCGGCGGTCAGCGTCGGCGCCGTGTTCATGGGCGCCAACACCTACATCGGCAACGCGCCCAACTTCATGGTCAAGGCGATTGCGGAGGCGACCCGGGTGCGCATGCCCTCGTTCTTCGGCTACATGCTCTACAGCGGCGGCATCCTCCTCCCGCTGTTCGGGGCGGTCACGTGGCTGTTCTTCAACGCCGGACCCTGACCGGAGACGGCGAGCCCGGCGCTCGGAGGGTTGCGAGGGGAGACGAGTAAGGCCTGACAAGGATGGGCCGGTTGTCAGCGCGTCCGGATTGTCGGCAGTGGTCAATCCCTACGGGTGCGCCCGACCCACCCCGTACGGCCTGTGCCGAGCCCGCCTAGACGGCCAGTAGCCGGTGCTTGAGCGCGGCGTTCGCCTCCAGCTCGGCGGCGGGCCCCGCGTGGACAATGCTCCCGTCGTCGATGACGTAGACACGATCGGCAAGGCCGAGGGCCATCGAGGAGTTCTGCTCGACGAGCAGGATCGCGATCCCTTCCGCGCGCATTTCCTGGAGGACCGTCACGATGTCCTCCACAATCCGGGGCGCGAGCCCCTGGGACGGCTCGTCCATGAGAACCAGGCGCGGATGCATCAGGAGGGCTCGGGCAATCGCCACCAGCTGGGCCTCGCCGCCCGAGAGGTGCTCGCCGACGCGCTGGCGGAGGCGTCCCAGAATCGGAAAGCGCTCGTACACGCGCTCGAGCGTCCAGGCCCGCGCGACCTCGCGCGGCGGGAGCGCGCCGTTCAGCGCCATGGCGAGGTTTCGCTCCACGGTGAGCGCGGGGAAGATCCGGCGGTTGTCCGGCACCCAGGCGATCCCCCGGCGCGCGACGAGATGGGTCGGCATCCCCGTGACGTCGGCCCCGTCGAAGGTGATCCGCCCCCGCCGCGTAGGAACCAGACCCAAGATGCTCTTGATCGTGGTCGTCTTTCCCCGCCCGTTCCGGCCGAGAAGGCACACCGTCTCGCCCACGCGAACCTCGAGCGACAATCCGCGAAGGATCTGGGCATCGCCGTAGAACGTGTCGATCCCGTCGAGGGCGAGGAGGACCGGCCGCGACGCGAAGGACGCAGTCATCCGCGCGCATCCCGCGGCCCCGAGGCTCCGAGCCGCCCGAGGTACGCCTCGCGGACCTCGGCATGGTCCCGGATCGCCGCCGGCGGGCCTTCCGCGATGACCCGACCCCGGTGCAGCACCGTCACGTGGTGGGAAAGCGTGAGGACAAAGTCCATGTCGTGCTCGATCACCACGATCGAGAGCCAAGCGGCGAGCTGCTGAACCAGCTCGCGGAGCGTCTCCATCGGCCGCAAGCCGAGACCGCTGGTGGGCTCGTCAAGGAGAAGGAGTTCCGGCTCCCCGGCCAGGGCCACGCCGATCTCGAGCAGGCGCCTCTGGCCGTAGGAGAGATACCGCGCGGCGATCCGCTCGCGCCCGGCCAGGCCGATCAGGCGCACGACCCGCGCCGCCCGGTCCTCCGCTTCGCTCACGGCGCCCGCGGGCGTCCAGCAGTCGAAACCCCGGCCGCGCATCGCCGGCACCGCCACCCGCACGTTCTCGAGCACCGTGTCGTCGTCGAAGAGGTTCAGAACCTGGAACGACCGGCAGATCCCGAGACGCGCCCGACGATGCGGGGGCAGGCGGGTGATCTCCTGTCCCTTGAAGCGGATCTCGCCTGCGTCGGCCGCCAGAAAGCCGGTCAGGAGGTTGAAGCACGTCGTCTTCCCCGCCCCGTTCGGGCCGATGAGGGCCGACAGCCGGCCGGGCTCGAAGGCGAGGTTTACGCCGTCCAGGACGACGTGCCCGCCGAACGCCTTCCGCAGGCCGCGCGTCTCGAGGACGGGCGTCGGGCGGAAGCCGCTGGCGGAGTCGCCCGTCACGATTCGCGGTCGCCGGGCGCGCGCCCCGGCATCGGCGCCACGGCCTCCCCCGCACGGGCCACCTGGGCCGCGCTCGCGTCATGGAATCCGGCCGGCTGGCGGAGACGGCGCACGACGCCCAGAATGCCCTCGGGCATGAAGAGGATGACCGCCATGAACAGCACGCCGTACGCGAGCATCCAGTGGTCGGTCAGGGTCGACAGGCCGTCCCGGAGCGCCAGAAAGACCACCACCCCGAGGACCGGGCCGTAGAAGCTCGCGAACCCCCCGCCGATGAGGCACATGAGGACGACGTTGCCTGACTGCGACAGGCTCATCGGTTCCGCGAAGGCGCCGAATCGCGCGAGCGCGTACAGCCCTCCGGCCAGGCCGGCAAAGGCGCACGAGAGAGTGAAGACCAGCCACTTGTACTGCGCCGTGTCGTAGCCGACGGCGCGGGCGCGCGTCTCGCTCTGCCGGATGGCCCTGATCACCTGTCCGAACGGGGAGTTGACGATCCGCCACAGGACGATCGTCGCGATGACGAACCACGCGTAGACGAAGTAGTAGAACGGGACGTTGTCCCTGAGGGCGTATCCGAGGATCACCAGGCGGCTGATGCCGGTGAGGCCGTCCTCGCCGCCGGTCCAGGCATCGAACACGAAGACCGTGAACCAGAACATCACCCCGAAAGCGATCGTGAGGAGCGAGAAGTAGATGCCGCGCCGGCGCGCGACGAAGAGCGCGACGGCAGCTCCGCAGAGGAGCGTCCCCGACACGGCCGCGGCGAGGGGAAGGAGGAGCCCGCCGGTGACCCACTTTTGCGTCATCCCGAAGAGGTACCCGCCGATCCCGAAGAACGCCCCGTGCCCAAAGGCCGGAAGGCCCGTGTAGCCCAGGAGCAGATTGTAGCCAAGCGCGAAGATCGCCCAGATCATCACCTCGGTGCCGAGGTACGTGTACCCGAACCGTGGCAGGACGGCCGGGAGCAGGAGGAACAGAACGAACATCGCCAGCATGGGCGACGGAGTCCAGCGAGTGAGGTCCGTCATCACGCGGCGTTAGAGCTCCAGAACCGACTTCTGGCCCATCAGGCCGCGGGGGCGCCAGAGGAGGACGACCGCCATCAGGACGTACATCACGAGGATCGAACCCCGCGGGATCACGAGGTTCGAAAGGCCACTCACCGCGCCGAGCAGGAGCCCGCCGAGCACGGCGCCCCAGAACGAGCCGATCCCGCCGATCACGACCACGATGAACGCGGGCATCACCGCCTCGGCACCCACGGTGGGTTTGAGGCTCCACATGGGAGCCGCGATCACCCCGGCGACCCCGGCCATCACCGTCCCCAGCGCGAACACGAGGCTGCGCAGTCGCCCGAGGTCGATCCCGAGCGCCCGCACCATCTCGCCGTCGTGCGCGCCGGCCTTCATGATGGCGCCGTAGGGAGTGCGCTCGAGGAACCACCACACGAGCCCGAGGAGCACGATGGCCAACACTGCGACGAGGATCCGGTACCGGGAGTAGACGAGGAATCCCCACTGGAACCGCCCGGCAACGAACGCGGGGGCCGAGATCGTGTACCCGCGCGGGCTCCACACGATCCGGATCATCTCCTCGAGCGCCAGGGCGGCGCCAAAGGTGAACAGGAGGCCGAAGAGGGGGTCCCTGCCGTAGGTCCGCCGCACGCCGCGCTCGAGCCCGAAGCCGACCAGA
>DATBGA010000102.1:0-30276 GCA_036558225.1 Candidatus Methylomirabilota bacterium
GCTGCGCGCGGCGCCGACCGAGTCCACGCGGACTGGCCCGACAACGCCGCCGTCGTCGCCCGCGGCGGGACGGGGGACGTCGAGCGGGCGTTCCCCGCCGCCGACCTGGTCGTCGAGGAGGAGCTCCGCCACCCGCGGATCACGGCGGTGCCGATCGAGCCGCGCGGCGTCCTCGCCTACCGGGATACCGAGTCCGGCCTGCTCGTCGTCTGGTCGTCCACTCAGAATCCCTATCTCGTTCGGGACGCCGTCTCCGTGGTCCTGGGGATCCCGGCCGAGCAGGTGCGAGTGCTCGCTCCCGACGTGGGCGGCGGCTTCGGCCCGAAGGGCAGCGTCTACCACGAGGAGCTGCTGGTGCCGGCCGTCGCGCTGCGCCTGGGACGGCCGGTCAAGTGGGTCGAGGGCCGCCGCGAGCACTTCGTCGCCACGGGGCACGACCGCGAGCAGGTCCACCGGGCACGGATCGCCTTCCGGCGCGACGGGACGATCGTGGCCGTCGACGACGTCTTCCAGGCCGACGTGGGCGCCTACCCCGTCGAGGGGACGGGGCTCACGCTCAACACCGTGAACCACATGCCGGGCCCCTACCGGGTGCCCCACTACCGCAACGTCGGCACCAGCTACGTGACGAACAAGACGCAGAACGCCGCCTATCGGGGGGCGGGCCGGCCGGAGGCGGTCTTCGTCATGGAGCGCCTCCTCGACATCGGGGCGCGCCGTCTGGGTCTCGACCCCATGGAGGTCCGCCGCCGCAACATGGTGCAGCCGGCCGAGATGCCGTACCGGCCCGGCATCACCTACAAGGACGGGGTCACCGTCGCCTACGACCCCGGCGACTTCCCCGCCGGCCTCGAGCGCGCGCTCGAGCTCGTCCGCTACCGAGAGCTTCGCGACCGCCGGGCCACACAGGCCGGCACGGCGCGCCGGATCGGCATCGGCGTCGCCTGTTACGTCCAGGGCTCCGGCATCGGCCCGTACGAGGGTGCCCAGGTCCGCGTCGATCCGAGCGGCCAGGTCTTCGTCACCATCGGCGTGGCGGCGCAGGGCCAGGGGCACCAGACGACGCTCGCGCAGATCTGCGCCTCGGAGCTCGGGGTGCCCCTCGGGGACGTCCACATCGTGGCGGGCGACACGCAGCTCTTCCCCATCGGCATGGGGACCGGTGGAAGCCGGGTCGCGGCGAACGCGGGGCCGGCGGTCGCCCGCACCGCCCGCGAGGTGCGCGTCCGCGCGCAGCAGGTCGCCGCCGAGCTCCTCGAGTGCGCGCCCGACGACGTGCGCATCGAGGACGGCCGGGCGTTCGTCGCGGGCGTGCCCGGCCGCGCCCTCACCCTCGGCCGCCTCGCGCACGCCGCCGTCCGCTCGAAGGCGCTCCGCAAGACCGGCGAGCCCGGCCTCCAGCGCTGCAGCTACTTCTATCCGGACACCGTGACCTGGGCGTCGGGTACCCAGGCGGCCGCAGTCGAGGTGGACCTCGAGACGTGCGAGATCCGCCTTCTCTCCTACTCGGTCGTCCACGACAGCGGGCGCGCCATCAACCCGGTCATCGTCGAGGGCCAGCTCCAGGGCGGCGCCGCCCAGGGAATCGGCGCCGGCCTCTGGGAGGAGCTCGTCTACGACGGCTCCGGCCAGCTGGTGACCGGAAGCCTCATGGACTACGGGCTGCCGAAGGCGGACCAGCTTCCGATGCTCCCGGTCGCGCGGCTCGACCATCCCTCGGTCGTGAACGAGCTCGGCATCAAGGGCGTCGGAGAGAGCGGCGCGATTCCGGGCGCGGCGGCCATCGCCAACGCCGTGGAGGACGCGGTCGCGGATCTCGGCGCCACGATCCGCGAGGTGCCGGTGACTCCCGCTCGGCTCTTCGCGCTACTGGAGTCCGCGCGCGCCCGGCGGGCCTGAGCCGCCCGCGGCGACGACGCGGTAGAGCTGGCGCCACGCGTAGAGAGCCATGACGACGCAGAGGAGCGCGCAGATCCCCATCAGGATGTAGAACAGCACGTCGCCGACCCACGCCGGGAGCAGCCAGAGCGGCAGGCTGCCGGACACGCTCCACGCCTGCGGGCCGCCCGAGAAGAAGAGCGCCCAGCCCGACAGGACCGTGAAGCCGCTGGTCAAGAGCACGCCCAGGGAGGCTCCGACCACGTCGGGCGTCGGGGATCGGCTCGCCGCGCCGGCCGCTCTCGCGATCATCACCCCCGCCAGGACGAACATGCCGCCGACCATCCCCACGAGCCAGCGGGGCCCGTGGAGGTTTGCGTCGTCGGCGAGGAGGGCCGCCCCGATCGGGATCGCCCCGGCGTCCATCACGAGCACGCCGACCCAGCGGCTCGGCGGGGGCTCACTGGCCACGTCAGCCCTATGCCCGCAGGAAGTCGAGCACCAGCCGGGCGAAGGCCTCCGGCATCTCGTCCACGAGCGCGACCGACCCGCCGGCGATCGGCGAGACGCGGCTGCCGGGAATGTGGCGGGCGACCACCTCGCCCTGCGGGGACGCGAACGGGTCGGCCGTCCCCCAGGTGACCAGCGTCGGGCAGCGGATCCGGCCGATCTTCTTCTCCATGCGGTAGCGGCTGCAGGCGCCGTGCCCTTCCCGGATCTTCTCCCCTGCCCGGAGCGCGTCGGCGAGGAAGCGCGTCAGGAGGTCCGGCCGGTCCTTCGGGTAGAAGCCCTGCCGGATCTGCCAGAGCTCGGCCACGTGGCTCCCGTCCGGCTTCGGCTCGACGTGGTCGACGCGGTGCCCGCCCGTGCGGTGGCGGCGGTCGCGATCGGCCGCGTCGACGAAGGGACAGGAGGAGAGGACGAGCCGCTCGACCCGGTCGGGGTGGGCCGCCGCCAGCTCCATCGCGATGACGGCGCCGGTGTGGTGGCCGACGACGGCCGTCGACCCGACGCCGAGGCCGTCGAGCAGCGCGATGGCCCCGCGCGCGTAGTCCTCGATGTCCGAGCGTCCGGCCGGCTTGTACGACTCCCCGTAGCCGATCGTGTCCATGGCGATCACGCGTCGCTCGCGCGCCAGGATCGGGATGACTTCGCGATACTCGTCCCACGAGCGCGGGGTCTGGTGAAGGAGCAGGACGGGCGGGCCGGCGCCGGCGGTCGCGTAGTGGATCTGGCCGTCCGGGGTGTCCACGAACGCGCGCCTCACGGTCGTCCCTCCCGGCACGGCCGTCAGGCCTCGCCGGTCAGGGCGCGCCGCGGATTGTCCACCGTCATCCGGTGGTAGAGCTCGTCGCCGATCCCCAGGCCGCGGAGCTCGTCGCGGAGACCCGTCGCCACGAAGGCGTAGCCCCGCCCGCCGTACGCGACGTAGTCCGTGCGCCAGCAGACGTCCTGGGAGAGCACGAGGTGCCCGGCGAGGCCGCCGTCCACGAGCTGCTTGATCCCCTGCAGCATGCGCTCGTGCTCGTACGGCTGCGTGTAGCCCATCCGGTCGAAGGACACGAACGCGCCGCGCTTCGCCAGCGCCGCGTGATACTCGTGAACGGGATAGGACTGCGCGTGGCCGACGATGACCCGCCGCGGGTCCACCCCCTCCTCCTGCAGGATGTCCAGCTGGTCGAGGCCGACCGGAGAGTTCACCGCATGGGTTGCGATCGAGACGCCCGTCCGCCGGTGCGCGCGCGCCACGGCGCGGAACACGCGCTCCTCGACGGGCGAGATCCACGTGAAGTGGGAGCCGATCTCGCCGAGCAGGCCCGCCCGCACGTCGGTGCCGTCGATCCCGTGCGTGACGTCCCGCTCGAGCTCCTCCGCGATCTGGTCGGTCTTGGCCCGCCACAGGCGGCGCTCGTAGTACGGCTCGCGGTACCAGCCGGCCCCGAGCACGACCTGGAGCCCGACCCGCGTCGCCATGTCGCGGACCGCCAGGGCGTGCTTCGTAGGCGTGATGTCGTGGTCGTGGCCGCGCAGGCCGCCCGTCGTCTGGTCCACGAGGGTCACGCCACCGGCCTTCTTGTAGAGGGAGAGCTCCCGGTACGCGAGCTCGGGGTCGTTCAGCAGGCTGTTCCGGCCGAGCGCGTCGCGGGTGAGATCCAGGAAGATGTGCTCGTGGATCAGCGTGAAGCCGAGATCCCGGGCCGCCACCGGCCCGGTCACCGTCATGACGGACGCCATGATCCCTCCCCGCTCGTGTCCTTGCTCGGAGTCGCCGCGGCGACTCGCCGACTATCCTGGGCGGCGCGTCAGGAGCACGCCCGCGACCACGGCCACGCCGCCGATGATCGACGCCGCTGCGATCTGCTCCTCCAGCAGGACCGCGGCGGCCAACACTGCGAAGAACGATTCCATGTTGGCATAGATCCCGGTCCGCGCGGCGCCGAGGCGCCGCACGGCCGCGTACCACAGGAGGCTCCCGAGAGCGCCGCCGGCCACTCCGGCGTAGAGGATACCGGCGTAGGCCCACCACGGGAGGGCCCACTCCTGGGCCACGAGGCCGGGCACGGCGAAGGGGACGAGCCCGAGCGTCCCCGCCAGGGTGATCCAGAAGGTGCCGTCGAGGGTCCCGCGGCGCCGGAGAATCGGTGCCGCCAGAACGGTCCACACGCCCCAGGTGATCGCTGCGCCCACCGTGAGCAGGTCTCCGATCAGGGAGGCTTCGCCGGCGGCGCCGCTGGCCGGCCAGCCGATGATCAGCGCGACCCCGCCCACGCCGAGGGTCAACCCCACCGCGTCGAGCGGGCGAATTCGGACATGGCCGAGCGCCTGGCTCAGGCCGAAGACGACGAGCGGCGAGACCGCGAAGATCAGCCCGGAGTGCGACGCGGTCGTGAGATGAAGCCCCCACGAGTAGAGGATCTGGTTCAGCGTAAAGCCGACAAGAGCGACCGTCAGGAGCCCGGGGAGCTCCTCACGGGCGGGCCGCCGCCACGCGCCCGCGCGGCCGACAACCACGGCCAGAACGGCCAGCGCGACCAGCCACAGCACCAGCATCAGGGCCAGCGGCTCCACCACGGTCATGAGCGCCTTCATGACGGGGAAGCTGGTGCCCCAGATGAAAACGGCGAGCAGCGCCCCGCCGTCCGCCCACGTCAGCACGATCGAGGGGCGGCCCGGCGGAGCGGCCGGGGACCAGCGGGCGCGCCGCCCGCCCCGTACGGGAGCCGCGGTCGCGCAGGCACTCCGCCATGGTACGCGACGCGCGCGGCCCGGGCCACTCCGCGCGGCCCGGCCGGTCGGACCGGCGATCGGATTCGCAGCGGTCGCGCCTTGACAGGCCCCGACGCGGCCGCCTAGCATCGCGGCGTTGGAGCTGACACGCGAGGCGGTCCTCGTGGATCCCGGTGCCCAGCGTGAAGCGCCGCGCCTCGGCCGACGGATCCGGCGCGCCCTCCGGAGCTCGGTGGTCCTGGGCGGCCCCGTCGTCTCCGGCCTGATCGTGGCGGTGGCCCTGCTGGCCGGCGTCATCGCGCCCGTGGCGCCCGACGAGCAGAACTATCCGGTGACGCAGAGCACGATCCTCTTCGTCGCGGCGCTCTTCATGGCCCTCAACCTGGCCGTCGATCTGTTGTACGGTTACCTGGAGCCCCGGATCCGGTACGGGGATTGACCGCCGTCATCGAAGCGCGGGCGCCGCCCGGAGGGAGATTCAGCGGAACCATGAAGGCCCCGGTCCTGTTCGAGCAGCGCCAGCCCCTCCGCGTCGAGGATCTCGAGGTCGAGCCCCCGCGCGAGGGCGAGGTCGCCGTCCGCATGGTGGCGAGCGGCGTGTGCCACAGCTGCCTTCACGCGGCCGACGGGAGCTGGCAGGGGATCCCGCTCCCGATCGTGCTGGGCGACGAGGGCTCGGGGATCGTCGAGTCGGTCGGCCCCGGCGTCCGCCATCTCGAGGCCGGCGACCACGTCGTCCTCTCCTGGGCCCCCACGTGCGGGCGCTGCCGATACTGCGTCATCGGACGGCCGAACCTCTGCGAGAACCGCCAGCCGGGGAAGGGCGTCCTCCCCGAGGGCACCACGCGCCTGTCGCTTGCCGGGAAGCCCGTC
The DNA here is from genome assembly GCA_036558225.1 of Candidatus Methylomirabilota bacterium. GTDB lineage: Bacteria > Methylomirabilota > Methylomirabilia > Rokubacteriales > DASRDR01 > DASRDR01. Next base: position 5,980 of record DATBGA010000102.1, read on the forward strand.
TACCAGTACGGCCACGTGGCCACCTATGCCTCGCGCACGGTCGTGGCGGAGTCGAGCGCGATCCCGATCCGCCCCGACATGCCCCTCGACCGCGCCGCGCTGATCGGCTGCTCGGTCATGACGGGCGTGGGCGCGGTGATCAACACGGCCGCGGTCCCGCCGGGCGCCAGCATGGCCGTCTTCGGCGTCGGAGGCGTCGGGCTGAACGTCGTCCAGGGCGGCGCGCTGGTCACCGCGCATCCGATCATCGCGGTCGACGTGCGCGGCGAGCGCCTGGAGCAGGCCCGGGCGCTCGGCGCCACCCACGTGGTCGACGCCTCGCGACAGGAGCCGGTGGCCGCCATCCGGGCCATCACCCGGCGCGGGGCGGACTACACGTTCGCTGCCGTCGGCGAGGTGCGCGTGATGGGACAGGCGATCGACTCGCTCGCGCCGGGCGGCACCGCCGTGCTGATCGGCGTCCCGGCGACCGGGGCCACCGTGCCGCTCAGCGTCCAGCCCGTGGTGAGCCAGGAGCGCGTGATCCGGGGCTCGATCTACGGGAGCGCCCGGACCCGCGAGGATTTCCCCCGCCTGGTGGAGCTCTACCTCGCCGGGAAGCTCCGGCTGGACGACCTGATCACCCGCCGGTATTCGATCGACGAGGCGGACCAGGGGTTCCGGGACCTCGCGGCCGGGGCGCTCGCCCGCGGCCTGATCGTGTTCTGAGCGGCCCGATGCCCCCGCCGGCGCACCGGCCGACGCCGTTGACCGTGTACCTCCCCTTCAACCGGGACTGCCTGCGGGGAGACTTCGTCCCCGCGAAGACCGGCACCGCGCCGCCGCCGCCCCGCGGCCACTGGCTCCTCGTCCAGGACCAGGCGCTCCTCGTCGTCCCGGATGGCGACCGGTTCCGCCTGCCCGAGGGCGAGCGGCCGGCGGGGCTCGACGGCCCCGCCGCCGAGCCCATCTGGCTGGGCACGCTGGCGGACACTCCCTGCTGGGTGATGGGCCTGCCCAAGGGCGCGCCCGTCCCGCCGGCGCTCGCCCGCGAGACCCTGGTGCCGATGCAGGGCACGCGGCTCCCGGACGAGCTGCTCTCGCTCGGCGGAATGGCGATGCAGCTACTGTGGTGGGAATCGACGAGCAGCCACTGCCCGCGCTGCGGCGAGGCGACCGCGCGCATCCGCGGGGAGTGGGGCAAGCAATGCCCCCGTTGCCGCTACGAGCACTACCCGCACCTCCACCCGGCGGTGATCACGCTCGTCCGGGACGGCGCCCGCGTCCTCCTCGCGCGGAAGGCCGGCTGGGCGCCGGGTCGCTACGCGCTAGTCGCCGGCTTCGTCGACAACGGCGAATCGCTCGAGGGCGCGGTCGCCCGCGAGGTCAAGGAAGAGGTGGGGGTCGACGTCACCGACGTCCAGTACGTCGGGAGCCAGAACTGGCCGTTCCCGAGCCAGCTCATGATCGGCTTCGTCGCCCGCTACGCGGGCGGCGAGATCGCGATCGACAAGGAGGAGCTGGAGGACGCCCGCTGGTTCGACTGCGACAAGCTCCCGACCGGCCCGTCGCGCCACTCGATCGCGGGCTTCATCATCGCCAACCACGCCCGGCCCTGAGCCGGGCCGATCCGACGGAGGACGCGTGCGTCCGAACAGCCTCAAGGCGAAGCTGCGGGCCGGCCAGCGCGCGGTGGGCGCTCTCGTCACGATCAACAGCCCCGAGCTTGTGGAGACGTTCGGCCACCTGGGCTACGACTTCGTGTTCATCGACGGCCAGCATGGCGGCCTCGGCGTGGAGACGGCCCGCGAGCTGATCCGCGCGTCCGAGCTGACCGGCATGACCCCGCTGGTGCGCGTGCGGAAGAACGACCCGGCGGAGATTCTCGAGTACCTCGACCAGGGCGCGGGCGGGATCATCGTCCCCGACGTCACGAGCCGGGCCGAGGTGGAGGCCGCGGCACGGGCGACGCGGTATCCGACACGGGGCACCCGCGGCGCCATGGGCATGTCCCGCGCGGCGTTCTACGGCGTGCCGCAGGCGGGCGCGGAGTACTACCGACGGGCGGACGAGGAGATCCTCTGCTGCGCCATCTTCGAGAACCGCGCGGTTCTCGGCGAGCTCGACGCCGCCGTCCGGGTGCCCGACCTCGACGTGGTCGTGATCGGCCCCGGTGACCTCTCACTGTCAATGGGCATCCCGGACGGCTGGAGGGATCCGCGCGTCCAGGCCGAGGTGGCGCGCATCCACGCCGCCGCGCGCGCGGCCGGCAAGCCCGCCATGATCGTCGCGCTCGACCACGAGGACGGCCGGCGCCTCCTCGCCGAGGGCTACCAGGCCCTCCTGGTCGTGACCGGCCCCCTCATCGTGAACGCGGCCCGGAGCTTCCTCCAGGCCCTCCGCGCCTAGGAGACGACTCATGCGCGCCGCGACCTGGCACGGAGAGAGCCGCTTCACCGTCGACGACCTAGCCGAGCCCGCGCCGGGTCCGGGGCAGGTGCTGATCGCCGTCCACACGGCGGGCATCTGCGGCAGCGACATCCACGCCACGCAGGGTCTCTTCCCCCTGACGCCGCCCCGCGTGATGGGCCACGAGTACAGCGGGACGGTCCTGGCGGTGGGGCGCGGGGTGCGCCGGAGCCTCGTGGGCCGCGCCGTCGGTTGCGAGCCGAACTACGGCTGCGGCGCCTGCGACGCGTGCAAGGCCGGTCGCGTCAGCCAGTGCCAGCAGGCGGTGCGCGTGGGCGGGTTCGCGGAGCGGGTCGTGCTCCCCCGGAGCTGCGTGCATCCCCTCCCCGAGGGACTCGATCCGACGACGGCGGCCCTCGCCGAGCCGGCGGCGTGCTGCCTCGAGGGACTCGAGATGGCGCGGCAGCGCCGGGGCGCGACGGTCCTCGTCATCGGGGGCGGCATCATGGGCCTCCTCACCCTTGCTCTCGCGAAGGCCCGCGGCGCCGGGACGGCGATCCTGTCGGACCCCGTCGCCAGCCGTCGCGACGCGGCCCGGCGCCTGGGCGCCGACCTCACCGTGGATCCGGCCTCGGAGGACCTTGCGCAGGTCGTGCACCGGGCGACCGGCGGCCACGGCGTCGATCTCGCCTGCGAGGCGGTCGGGAAGCCCGAGCTCCTGGCGGCGGCCGCGCGGCTCACGCGCCCCCGCGGAGTGGTCCAGCTGGTCGGCGTGTGCCCGAAGGGGAGCACGCTCCCCGTCGACCTCTTCGATTTCCACTTCCGCGAGCTCACCCTCACCGGCGCCTACGGCCGCGGCACGGCCTTCCGCCGCGTGCTGCCGCTCCTGACGCGCATCGGGGCGGCCAGCCTGGTGACGGACCGCTATCCTCTGGAACGGATCACCGAGGCGTTCGCCCACGCGGCCGCCGGACGGGGTCTCAAGACGGCGATCATCCCTGGCAGCTCATCACCGAGGAGCCACGCATGACGAGCGCGAACCCGGAGTTCACCGTCCGCCGCGACGTGCGCCAGACGATGCGCGACGGCACGGTGCTGAAGGCCGACGTCTACCTGCCCAAGGGGAGCGGGCCCTTCCCGGCCCTCCTCGAGCGGACCCCCTACAGCAAGGACAACTCGCCCGAGTGCCAGGTCGGGGCGCCCCCCTTCTTCGCGTCCCACGGCTACGCCGTGGTGATCCAGGACGTCCGGGGGCGCTTCGCCTCCGAGGGCCGCTTCGTCCCCTTCCACGACGACGGCTGGGGCGAGAACCGCGACGGGTACGACACGGTCGAGTGGATCGCCGGCCAGCCGTGGTGCGACGGGAACGTCGGCACCATCGGCGGGTCGTACGCGGGGGCGACCCAGTACCGGCTCGCGCCGACCCGCCCGCCCCACCTCCGCGCGATGTACGTGCGCGAGTCCTCGGCGGACTACTGGGCGGAGTGGGTCTACCACGGCGGCGCCTTCGAGCTCGGCTTCATGGTGGAGTGGACGCTCAAGTGGACGTACAACAACCTGGCGCGGCTGGCGCGGAATCCCGAGGAGCACGCGCGACGGAAGGGCGTCCTCCAGAAGGCGCTCGGCGAGCTCCCGAGCTGGCACCGGGAGCTGCCGCTCCACCCGAACCCGCTCGTCGAGGGGCTCGACGACTGGTACAACGACTTCCTGGCCCATCCGGACGACGGCCCGTTCTGGTGGCGCTGGAACATCGGCCACCGTCATGGCGACATCGAGACGCCGATCGCCCATCTCGGCGGCTGGTTCGACATCTTCCTCGCGGGCACGATCAAGAACTTCGTCGGCGCCCGCGCGAAAGCGCGGACTCAGGCCGCGCGCGACGCCCAGCGCCTGATCGTCGGGCCGTGGATCCACGGCCCGCTCAACATGGCGAAGAGCGTCCAGGGCGAGGTCGACTTCGGCCCCGAGGCGACGTGGGACTACAACGCCATGCGGCTCCCGTGGTTCGACCACTGGCTCCGCGGCGCCCGGAACGCCGTCCCCGACGAGCCGCGCGTCAAGCTGTTCGTGATGGGCGAGAACCGGTGGCGCACCGCCGACGCGTACCCGTGGCCCGGAACCCGCGAGACGTCCTGGTTCCTCCGCGACGGCGGCCGCCTCGGGCCGGAGGCGCCGACGGGCGCGGAGCAGGCCGACGGCTACCGGTACGACCCGGAGGATCCGGTGCCGACCCTGGGCGGGGCGACGCTCAACATCCCGGGCGGCGCCTACGACCAGCGCCCGATCGAGGGAAGCTGCCTCACCTACACGAGCGCGCCGCTCGAGCGCGATCTCACCGTGATCGGTGACGTCCGCTGCGTGCTCCACGCCATGTCCACGGCGCCGGACACGGACTTCGTCGTCCGGCTGACCGACGTCCATCCCGACGGGTCCTCGCGCCTCCTCTGCGACGGGATCCTGCGGGCCCGCTACCGCGACTCCGGGAGCCGCCCGGCCCCGCTGACGCCCGGCCAGGTCTACGAGCTGACGGTGGACCTCTGGGCGACGGCCAACACCTTCCGGAAGGGCCACTGCGTCCGCGTCGCGGTGACGTCGTCCAGCTTCCCGCGCTTCGATCGCAACCTCAACACGGGCGGCCTGAACGGCGCCGAGCCGCGGGGCCAGGTCGCCCTGAACACCGTCTTCCACGACGCCGTCAGGCCCTCGCGGATCCTCTTGCCGGTCGTGGGGTGACTCGACGCCCGTCGCAATGGCCCACTGAGCTCCGGCGGCTGGCTCAATCGGAAGGAAGTCTGTCCGTCCGGTCAAGCTGCGCCGTAAGCGATCCACGACGCGCACCTAGGGCGGAGGCAGAATGCATCGCAAGGCCTTCCCGGAGTTCGAGCGGATCTGTTCAGCGCGGCGCGCCGGGGGCCGCGTCCTGGAAATCGGCGCCCAGCCGGTGAGCTACGCGTTGCTCTGCATGAAGTCCATCGAGACGGCCCGGGAGAAGATCGGGCTCAACCTGGACGGCCCCCACACCTACCGGGACTTCACGATCCTGAAGGGCAACGCCAACGTGATGGATTGCTTCGCCGACGGGTACTTCGACACCGTGCTCTGCAACGCGGTCCTGGAGCACGACCGGTTCTTCTGGAAGACGCTCGCGGAGATCCGGCGCGTGACCAGGCCCGGCGGCCTGGTGGTGATCGGGACGCCCGGCTATTCCCGCCTTCCCCACAGCCTCTCTTCGGCGCGGCACGATCGCGTCTCCGCGATTGCGACGAGCATTCGCGCTCGCCTGCCCTGGCTTCTCTGGAGCACGCTGACGTGCGGCGTCCACAATGCGCCCGGCGACTACTACCGCTTCAGCCCTCAGGCATACCGCGAGGTCTTCTTCGAGGCCATGGAGGACATCACCGTGCATACGATCATGTGGCCGCTGATCGTCATCGGCGCCGGCCTGAAGCCGGCCTGACGATGCGGACCACGAGCGTCGGGGCCGTCCGGCCGGGCGAGGGTCCCTGGCGCCCCCCGGCCGACTTCGCCGGCTCAGAGGCTGTCCGAGCCGTCGTCCTCACCCTCGGGTCCGCCCGGGGCGGCATCGGTCGCCGGAGACGGAAGCTCCTCCGTCTTCTTCAGAGCCGCACACCCGCTGACCACGATCAGTGCCAAGAGCCCGACGGCCAACAGACGCATCTCACCAATCTCCCGTGCGACGGCCCGGAACGCTGACCGCAGCCCTCAGGTCTGCCCCCGTCCTCCCGTCGCGGTCTCACGACGCCACAGTGCGGGCCATCCGTCAAGATGCACCGTCACCGACGGCTCGCCTGACGCTGGTATGATCGAGCCCGTGGCGGCCATGGTCGCACACCGGTGACGCGTCGGCCCCCGTCGGCGAGCCTGGGTCGCGACGTCCACGATCGTATTCCGACGGGCATGCAGACCATACGCGTCGCGGCAGTGAGCATGAATGGCTGGCTGGGTCAGCCGGAGCGTGTCCTCGACGACATCGCCGCGTGGTGCGAGGGGGCGGCCGCCGAGAAGGTCGACCTCGTCCTGTTCCCGGAGCTCGTGGTCCACGGACACAGCACACCCGACACGTCGGCGCTCGCCGAGCCCGTGCCGGACGGCCCAGCTGAGGACCCGCCGGCCCGAGCTCTACGGCGAGCTGGTGCGCGAGCAGCGGTCTCTGCGAACGTGTCGCGTGCCGGCGTCCGTCCGGCTGGTATCATCTAGCGTCATGAAAGCCATGATCGCGACCCGCTGGTCTGAGCCGTCGGAGCTCGAGTACGCGGACGTGCCGGACCCCACGCCCGGGCCGGGGCAGGTCCTCGTCGAGACGCGCGCGGCCGGCTGCAACTTCCCGGACATCCTCATGGTCCAGGGAAAGTACCAGGTGAAGCCGCCGCATCCGTTCAGTCCCGGCCACGAGATCGCGGGAATCGTCCGGGCGGTCGGCGCCGGCGTGACCCGGGTACGCCCCGGCCAGCGCGTCCTCGCCAGCCTCGAGTGGGGCGGCTACGCGGAGCTCGCCGTCCCCCCCGCCGAGCGCGTGCACCCCATCCCCGACGCGATGCCGTTCGACCAGGCCGCGGCCTTCTACGTCGTGTACCAGACGAGCTACGCGGCGCTCGTCCGGCGCGCGGCCCTCCAGCCCGGCGAGTGGCTCCTCGTCCACGGCGCGGCGGGAGGCGTCGGCCTCTCGGCGGTCCAGATCGGGAAGGCCCTCGGGGCCCGCGTCATCGCCACCGCCGGCACCAAGGAGAAGCTGGAGATCGCGCGGCAGTCGGGGGCCGACGTCCTCGTCAACTACCAGACCGAGGACTGGGTCGAGCGGGTGAAGGCGGTCACCGGAGGCGAGGGCGCCGACGTGATCTACGACCCGGTCGGAGGCGACGTCTTCGACGGCTCGACGAAGTGCATCGCGTTCGAGGGGCGGATTCTCACGATCGGCTTCGCGGGGGGACGCATCTCGACCCTCGCCATCAACCGGGTTCTCCTCAAGAACTTCAGCGTGGTCGGCGTTCACTGGGGCTACTACCAGCGGCGCGGCTCACCGCTCGTCCAGGAGTGGATGGACGCTCTCCTGAAGCTCTACGACGAGGGCCGGATCCGTCCCGTGGTCTACCGCGCTTATCCGCTTCGCGAGGCGGCCGCCGCGCTCGGCGCGCTCTCGGCCCGCGAGTCCTATGGAAAGGTGGTCCTGGTGCCATGACCCAGCACGCCCGGACGCCGCGCTTCCTCTCCGCACGGGAGCTCACCGACTACCGGCGGGACGGCTACCTCGTGTGCCGGAGCCTCTTCGGCCCCGGCGAGGTCGCCGAGCTCCGCCGGGCCACCGACGAGGTCCAGGCCTGGCCCGAGCAGCCCGGCACCTGGATGGTCTACGGCGAGCAGAGCCTCCAGGAGCCAGGCCGCCGCCTGATCAACCGCATCGAGAACTTCTATCCCTACCACGCCCGGTTCAAGGCGCTCTTCGACGGCGACAAGCTCCTCGGCCGCGTGAGCGATCTCCTCGGGGAGCCGGCCGTGCTCTTCAAGGACAAGATCAACTTCAAGCTGGCCGGCGGCGACGGCTTCAAACCACACCAGGACCAGCAGGCCGGCTGGAGCGTCTACGCGCCCCTGTTCGTGACCGCCCTCGTCGCCATCGACGAGGCGACCGAGGCGAACGGGTGCCTCGAGCTGGCGGCCGGCCACCATACCCACGGCCTGATCGGCCGCGAGTGGGCGCCCCTGTCGGAGCAGGACCTCCGGGGCGTCGAATTCACCGCACACCCGACCGCCCCGGGGGACGCCGTCTTCTTCGACTCGTTCGTCCCTCACCGGTCGGGGCCGAATCTCTCCGACGAGCCCCGCCGCGTCCTCTACGTCACGTACAACCGCCTGGCCGACGGCGACCACCGTGCGCGGTACTACGCGGACAAGCGGAAGAGCTACCCGCCCGACGTCGAGCGGGAGCCGGGCCGGCAGTACGTCTACCGGGTCTGACCCCGTGAAGATCACCGGGATCGAGACGTTCGTCGTCGACGCGGGCTGGCGCCCGTGGCAGTTCGTGGCGGTCCGCACCGACGCGGGCCTCACCGGCTACGGCGAGTGCTCGGACGGCCGGAACCCGTACGGCATCGTCGGCGCGGTCCGGGACTTCGAGCCCGTGCTCCTCGGGCAGGATCCCCGGCCCGTCGAGCGGATCTACTGGGACCTCTATCGCATGGCCCGGCAGAGCCCCGGCGGCATCGCCGCCAAGGCGATCGCGGGGATCGAGCTCGCACTGTGGGACGTCAAGGCCAAGGCGCTCGGCGTACCGGTGTCGGAGCTCTTCGGGGGGCCGCTGCGCCTCCGCCAGCGCGTCTACTGGTCCCACTGCGGGACCTCGCGGGCGATGAACGCGGCCGTCATCGGGGTCCCGCCGATCCGGACGATGGACGACGTGTACCGGCTCGGCGAGGAGGTCGTCCGGCGCGGCCACCGCGCGCTGAAGACGAACATCGTCTATCCGGGCGATCCGGCGCGCGTCCACTTCCCGGGGTTCGGCGGCGGCCCGGGGACGACCGACCAGACGGTGACGTCCGAGATGATCCGCCACATCGAGACGCTCCTCGGCACCTTCCGGCGGGCCGTCGGCCCCGATGTCGGCATCGCCCTCGACCTCAACTTCAACATGAAGCCGGAGGCCGCGATCCGCATCTGCCGCGCGCTCGCGGGGCTGGACCTCATGTGGGTCGAGATCGACATGTACGATGCGCGGGCGCTCCGCGAGGTCAAGGAGGCCGCCCCCATGCCGATCTGTTCGGGCGAGAACCTCTACGGTCTCCGCGGCTACCGGCCCTTCTTCGAGGCCCGGGCGATGGACGTGGTGATGGTGGACGTGCCGTGGAACGGCTTCGCCCAGTCCCGCAAGGTCGCGGACCTCGCCGAGACGTACGAGCTGAACGTCGCGCCCCACAACTACTACAGCCACCTGTCGACGCTCCACTCGCTCCATCTCTGCGCCACGGTGCCCAACGTCCGGATCATGGAGATCGACGTCGACGACGTGCCGTGGAAGGACGCGCTCGTGGACGCGCCGCCCGTCATCGAGCAGGGCGAGGCCCTCTTGCCCACGCGCCCCGGCTGGGGCGCCGACCTCGTCGAGGCGGTCGCCCGGAAGCACGTCTGGGAACCCGGGCGGCTGCCCGGATACTCCGCCGCGACGCAGATGTACGCCCGGTAGGCGCCGGCTGGCCCCGGGCCCGTCGGGGCTCCGGGTCCGATGGAGGTCGCCCCGAGCCGTGGAGTCACCGGCCATGACACCGCCGCCGCCACCGCGCGCTACCCAGATTCCGGCCCGGCACCGCCGGGCGGCCCTCCTGCTCCCCCTGGGGGCGGCTGCCCTCGTCATCGCGGCGATCTGGTACACCACCAGCGCACTGAGCCCGCTGCCGCCGCGGACGGTGACCATGGCCACCGGCGCGGACGGCGGCGCCTATCAGGAGGTGGGCAAGCGCTACCGGGAGGTCCTCGGCCGTCACGGCATCACGCTCAAGCTGCTCCCGACCGCGGGCGCGCTGGAGAACCTGGCGCTGCTGCGCGATCCTCGGTCGGGGGTCGGCATCGGGCTGCTCCAGGGCGGCATCACGAGCCAGAAGGAGTCGCCCGATCTGGCGGCGCTCGGCACCGTGTTCTACGAGCCTCTCTGGTTCTTCCACCGAGGCGTGCTCGAAGGCAGGGACCTGGAGGCGCTGCGGGGGCGAAAGATCTCGATTGGACCCGAGGGGAGCGGCACCCGCGCGCTCGTGCTCCAGCTCCTGGCGCGGCAGCGGATCGGCCAGGGCTTCGCGCAGCTCCTCGCGCTCTCCCACCAGGAGGCCGCCGAGGCGCTGATCCGCGGCGAGATCGACGCGGCCTTCATGCTGGCGGCCTGGGACTCCCCGGCCGTCCGGCAGCTGGTCACCGAGGACGGCATCGCGCTCGTGAGCTTCCCCCGCGCCGACACATACGTGGCACTGTACCCCTTCCTCAGCAAGCTCACGCTGCCCGCGGGCGTGGGAGACATGGCGAAGAACCGGCCGCCGGCGGCGGTGACGCTGTTCGCGCCGAAGGCCAGCCTGGTGGTGCGCAAGGACTTGCACCCCGCGATCCAGTCCTTGCTCCTCGATGCCGCGGAGCAGGTCCATTCCGGGCCGGGAATCTTCCACCAGACGAGACAGTTCCCGACCGCGGAAGCGGTCGACCTGCCCCTGAGCGACGAGGCTCGCCAATACTACCGCTCGGGCCGGCCGTTCCTTCAGCGTAACCTGCCCTTCTGGCTGGCGGTGGCGATCGGCCGGCTCCTGGTCTTCCTCATCCCCCTCGTCGGCGTGATGTACCCCCTGTTCCGCCTCACGCCCGCGCTCTACGCCTGGAACGTGCGCCGGCGGATCGTCCGGATGTACCGCGACCTCAAGGATCTCGAGGAGGACGCGCCCTCACCGGGCGCGCTGAACGAGGGGCTCGAGCGGCTGGAGGAGAGGGCCCGCCACCTCCAGGTCCCGCTCTTCTACAGCGACTCGCTGTACACGCTCCGGCTCCACATCGCCATGGTCCGCGAGCGCCTCGGCGGCCTCGGTCGTCCACCGACCGATTCGTGACGGCGCGACGGCACCCGGGCCCCCTCGCTCGCCGCGCGGCCCGGTCGCCGGAACTAGTCCGGCGCGAGGCTGAGGTCAGCGACGAGCGCGCTGTGATCGCTCCCCCGGAGCGGCAGCACGCGCGTCTCCGTCGCGACGAGCCCCTGCACCAGGACGTGGTCGATGCGGAGGAGCCGCACCGAGCCGGGCCACGGGCCCCACGTGCGCCCTGGCCGGCGCCCCATCCGCCGCGCCGCGTCGGCCACCGCGTCGTCGAAACGGGCGGTGAGGCGTCGGTACGCCGGCCAGAGCGGCGTCGCGTTGAGGTCCCCGGCCAGGACGCGCCGGCGCCTCGGCGCGGCGTCGAGATGGTCGCCGATGTCGCGGATCTGGCCGCGACGGTCGCGGATCCGCTGGAGGACGGGACGGACATGGGGAGCCGCGAGATGGACGTTCATCACCTCGACGGGGTCGTCGTCCGCGGGACCGGCCAGCTCGGCCACGAACGCCGAGCGATACGGAAGCCGGAGCGGCCGCACGCTGCCCGGCGCCCGGAGCGCGATTCCCATGCCGTCGTTGGTCCGCGTGGGCTCGAGCTTCCCGAACGGCAGCACGCGGGCGAGCGCCTCGGCCTGGGCCGGAGCGAGCTCCTGGACGACGACCACGTCGGGCTCCACCGCCTCGACCAGGTCCGCGAACGCGTCGGCGTCGGCCGCGCCATTGGCGAGGTTCGCGGAGAGGATCCGGAGACCGAAGCGCTTCACGCGGAGGCCGCCTCCGCGACGACGGGCGGGATCCGGTGCGCCCACGGCGCGGCGGACTCGAACGCGGCCGCCGCCGTGAGGACGGCCGCCTCCTGGCGGCGCCGCCCCACGATCTGGAGGCCGACGGGAAGACCGTCCCGCGTGAAGCCCGCGGGCACCGAGATCACCGGCAGCCCCGTCACGGACACCGCGTACGTGAGGAAGAACCACTGCGTGTAGTTCTCGAGCGGCTTCCCCTGAAGCTCGGTCGGATACGGCTGCTCGATCGGGAACGGCTTGCCGGCGACGGTGGGCAGGACCAGCAGCTCGTATCGCTCCATAAACCGCCGCACGCGCTCCCACAGGACGCTGCGCAGCTTCTCGGCCCGACCAATGTCGCGGGACGTGAGGGCGAGCCCCTGCTCGATGTTCCAGACCAGGCCCTTCTGCATCGACTCCCGCCACGTCGCCAGCCGATCGCCGTGGAGCGCCGCCATCGACAGCCCGCGGGTGCCCAGCACGATGTCGTTGACCTCGGCGAACGACGGCGACGCATTGGTCACCCGGGCGCCCAGCGAACGGAACACGCGCGTCGCGCCGACGGCCACCTCCGCGATCTCGGGATCGACGGGGATCAGCCCGTCGAGATCCGGCGTCCAGGCGACCCGCCACCCTCGAACGGACGGCCGCCTCACGGCGGCCGGGAACGCACGCGTGTCCACGTCGTAGGACAACGGCGCGCGGTCGTCCGGCCCGGCCATGACCGAGAGCATCAGGGCGGCGTCGGCGACGGTGCGCGCCATCGGCCCCGACACGGAGAGCGAGTCCCAGGCGAGCTCTCGCGGGTAGACGGGCACGAGACCCGGCGTCGTGCGGAACCCGACGACCCCGCAGAACGCCGCCGGCGTGCGGAGGGACCCGCCCAGATCCGAGCCCTGCGCGAGCGGCGCCATCCCGGTCGCGAGGGCGACCGCCGCCCCGCCGCTCGAGCCGCCGCACGTGAGGGCGAGGTTCCACGGGTTCCGGGTCGCGCCGAAGACCGCGTTGAAGGTGTTTCCCCCCGCCCCGAACTCCGGCGTGTTGGTCTTGCCGACGACGATCGCGCCGGCGGCCCGGAGCCGCACGACCGTCAGCGCGTCCTCGGACGGCACGTGGTGCTCGTAGATCTTCGAGCCCCACGTGGTGCGGATGCCCTTGGTGGCCGTGAGGTCCTTGATCGACACCGGGACCCCGTGGAGCGGCGGGAGGCTCGCCCGGCGACGGAGGGCGGCCGTCGCCCGCCGAGCCGCCGCGAGGGCGGACTCCCGGGCCACGGTGACGTAGGCGTTGACGAGCGGGTTCACGGCGTCGATGCGCGCCAGCACCGCCTCCATAACCTCGAGGGGAGAGACCTTGCGCGCCCGATAGAGGCGAGCCAGCTCGGTCGCGGGCGTGAAGCAGAGATCACGGTCGGGCACGAAGAGATCCTCCCCGGCGGGCTCCTTGAACGAGCCCGGGCACGGGCCCCAATTGTACCAGGACTGGCCCGCGCCGAGCCCTCTTGCGTGGTGGCAGGCGCGCCCTGACAATGCCCGGGGGAGGTACCGAAATGGACGTGTACGCACGCCTCGGGGTGCGGCCGGTCGTCAACGCCCGAGGCATGAATACCATGGCGAGCGGCTCGCTGATGCCGAAGCCGGTCCTCGACGCCATGTCCGAGGCGGCCGGCGCCTTCGTGGACATGGCCGAGCTGAACGCCCTCGCCGGCGCGCACATCGCGCGCCTGACCGGAGTCGAGGCCGCCCACGTGACCTCGGGCTCCGCGGGCGGGCTCCTCCTCGCCGCGGCCGCGTGCATCGCCGGCGACGACCCCGAGCGCATCGCCCGGCTTCCCGACACGACGGGCATGCGGAACGAGATCGTGATCCAGCGGTGCGACCGGATCCAGTACGATCAGGCCCTTCGGATGGCGGGCGCCGTCCTGGTCGAGGTCGGGAGCGCGGACGCCTGCACGCCGGAGACCGTCGACGCCGCCGTCGGCCCGAGGACCGCTGCGCTGATCTACATCGTCTCGCCCGGACTCGCCGCGCGCGGGGTGGGGCCGGAGCGCATGGCGGAGATTGCCCGCGCCCGGGGGATCCCCCTGATCGTCGATGCCGCGTCCACCCTGCCGCCGGTCGGGCACCTCACGCGCTGGACGGAGACCGGCGCCGGTCTCGTGATCCTGAGCGGAGGCAAGGGCATCCGGGGCCCGCAGAACACGGGCTTGCTCGTCGGCCGCGCCGACCTCATCCGCGCGGCGGCGGCCAACGGATCGCCGAACTCCGCCGTCGGCCGCCCGTGCAAGGTCAGCAAGGAGGCGATCGTCGGCCTCGTGACGGCCATCGAGCTCTTTCTCCAGGAGGACCACGACGCCGAGTGGGCGCGCCACCTCGACGAGGCGCTCCGGATCCTCGGCGCGGCCGCGGGTGTCCCCGGCGTCCGAGGCCGTCTCGAGGACGACCGCACGGTGTGGACGGCGCCGACCCTGCTCTTCGCGATCGACCCGGCGGTCACGGGCCTCACGCCCGAAACCGTCATGCACGCCCTCCGGCGCGGCGACCCGCCGATCATGGTCCGCGTCAGCCGGGGCGAGCTCCTGGTCGACCCGCACTGCCTCCGCGGCGACGAGGCGAGCGTCGTGGCCCGGCGCCTCCGGGAAGAGCTGCTCCGCCCGCCCGCCCGAGCCTGATCCCGCCGATCTCCATGACGGAGCGCATGGCGGCACCCGCCCGCGTCCTTCCCGTGCGCGAACGCGCGACAGGAGCCAGGAGGTAGGGATGCTCTTCCCGACCACGGTCATCGGCAGCCTGCCGCGCCCCGCCTGGGTCCGGGACGTCATCCTCGACCGCAAGGCCGGGCGCCTCGGCGAGCCCGAGGCGGATCGTCTCCTGGACCCCGCCATCGACACGGCCATCCGGCTCCAGGAGCGGGCCGGGGTCGACGAGATCACCGACGGCGAGTGGCGGCGGGAGAGCTACGTCAAGGTCTTTGCCGAGCGCGTCCGAGGCTTCGCGCCCGATCTCAACCCGAGCGGGGGCCTTCCCTACCCCGCGGTGGTGGCGCCGATCGAGTACCACCGCGAGATCGCGGCACCCGAGGTCCGCTACACGCGCGCCCGGACACGCCGCCGCGTCAAGGCCACCTTGCCGGCGCCCTACATCATCGGGCGCCGGATGTGGCACGCCGAGCACTCCCGGGCGGCCTACCCGACGCGCGAGCAGCTCATGCGGGACTGCGTCGGCGTGCTGCGCCGGGAGATCGAGGCGGTGCGGGCCGCCGGCGCGGACACGGTGCAGCTCGACGAGCCCTGGCTGGCCACCCTCGTGGATCCCCGGTTCCGCGCCGAGGAGGGGATCGGAGACGTCCGCTACGAGATGGACCTCTGCGCGGATCTCCTGAACCAGACGCTCGACGGCCTCGACGGGATCGAGACCTCGGTCCACCTCTGCCACGCGCATTTCGCGCGACAGCACAAGACCGAAGGATCCTACGATCTCATCATGCCGGCGCTCGCGCGCGTCCGGGCCGGGACCATCTCGCTCGAACTGGCGACCCCGGCGGCCGGCGGGCTCGACGCCCTGGCCCGCTTCCCTGGCGCGGCGCGGCTCGGACTGGGGTGCATCGACCACTGCGACCGCCAGGTCGAGACCGTGGACCAGGTGGTGGCGCGGGTCGAAACGGCGATGCGCTACGTCGACCGGGAGCGTATCGTGCTCCACCCGGACTGCGGGTTCGCTCCCTCCGTCCAGAACCCCATGGACCTCGACGAGGCGTACGAGAAGCTCAAGGTCATGGGCGAGGCCGCCGCGCGCCTCCGGGAGCGACACGCCTAGCGTCCGCTGAAACGCCTGCTCGCCCGGCGCCGGGGTCCCGCATCCGGCGCGTCCTCGCCACTCGTAGGAGGGACGAGGCGAGACCGATGTCCGGCGAGATGGCGGGCTTCCTGGGAGCGGGGGCTCCATGGCGCGCCGACGTCATCCTCGTGGTCGAGGTCGGCATGGGGGTCGCGCTGGGCGCGGGTGCCCTGCTGGCCCGTCGCGGGCGGATCACCGTGCACGCGTGCTGCCAGTCGGCGGTGGTCGTCCTGAACCTCATCCTCGTCTCGCTGGTGATGGGTCCTCCTTCCCCGAGCGCGTTCGACCCAACCTTCCCGCCGGGCTGCGGTACGGCTACCTACATGATGGCCTCGGTCCACGCCGGCCTCGGCGTCCTCGCACTCTACGTCATCCTCGCCGCGGCGACACTGCTCCTTCCCGCCCGGTTCAGGCCCCGCCGGTACAGCCCATGGATGCGCTCGACCCTCGCGTTCTCGTGGCTCGCCCTGCTGTTCGGCGTCGCGACGTATCTCGTCTGGTACGGAGCGCCCTTGACGCCGCCCGCACTGTCCCGATAGGCTCGCCGACAGAGAGCCGGCCGCGGCCTTCGCGTCCGGCAACCGGACCCCTCGAGACGGAGGTCGACGTCATGCGGGCGCGCGCGCTGGGGGCTCTCGTCACCGTTCTGTGTGTCCTCGGATTCGCCGGACTGCCCGCCGCCGCAGCCCCGAAGGCCGGCGGCACGCTCAAGGTGGCGCTGCTCCGGGATCCGACCGGCTGGGACCCTCACATCAACTACGGCGCCACCACCTACTCGTTCCAGGCCAATCTCTACGAGGGGCTCCTGCGGTACTCGCTGAAGGGCGTGCTGGAGCCCGGGCTCGCCGTGCGCTGGGAGACACCGAACCCGACGACCTACGTCCTCCATCTCCGGAAGGGCGTCCGCTTCCACAGCGGCAACCCGTTCACCGCGGGCGACGTCAAGTGGAACATCGAGCGGATCCAGAACCCGGCGACCAACGCGACGCGGGCCAAGGAGTTCGACGTCATCGAGGCGGTGACCGTCGTCGACCCCTCCACGGTCCGGATCAGCCTCAAGCAGCCGAGCGCGCCCTTCCTCGAGCTGCTCGCCGCGGGCGAGGCGATGATCGCCGACAGCAAGTGGGTGGCGGCCGGCGGAGACCTCAAGAAGGGCGTGAGCGGGACCGGGCCGTTCAAGCTCGGCCCGTACGAGACCGGGGTGCGATACGCCCTCGTCAAGAATCCGGACTACTGGGAGTCTCCCTATCCCTACCTCGACCGGATCGAGCTCTCGACGGTGGCCAAGGACGACGTCCGGGTCCAGGCGCTCCAGACGGGGAGCGTCGACCTCGCCGAGTACATTCCCTGGCAGGAGATCAAGGCGCTCGGGAAGGATCCGCAGATCAAGGTGCACGTCGGCTACGACACCTTCAACGTGATCCGCATGAATCCCAAGCGCCCGCCCTTCGACAACGTCAAGGTGCGGCTGGCGCTCAACTACCTGGTCGACCGCAAGGAGATCATCGAGCTGGCCTGGGGCGGCATTGGGCGCCCGTTCGGCGCGGGGCTGATCCCCGAGGGCCACTGGGCCTTCCCGAAGGCCCTCCAGGGCACCTGGTCCTACGACCCCGAGAAGGGCAAGCGCCTCCTCGCCGAGTCGGGAGTGAGCCCCGGGGCGACGCGGATCGTCTTCGACTCGACCACGCTCTCCGTCCACATGGACTCCGCCCAGATCATCCTGACCCAGCTGCAGCGCGCCGGGTTCACGCAGATCGAGCTCCGGCCCATGGACGTGCCGACCCAGCAGCGGAAGCGCGTGTCGGGGGAGTACCAGCTGATGATGGACGGATTCAGTCTCCCCTGGCCCGATCCCGACTTCTACACCGCGTTCTTCGGCACGGGGGGCGCTTCCTACGCGCGCGCGGTGGAGTTCAGCGACACCGCCCTCGACAAGCTCCTGGGTGAGGGGCGGGGCACCCCCGACCAGGCGAAGCGCGCGGCGATCTACGCGCAGGTGGAGCAGCGAGTGGTGGAGCTCGCCCCCTGGGTGTTCCTCCACTGGCGGCCCCAGGCCGAGGCGCACCGCGCCACTTTCGGCGGCTACACGCGTCTGCCGGGCGCGCTCGGGAACAAGAGCCTCGGCGGCCTCAAGTACGTCTACCGGGAGGGCTGAGCGATGGGGTTCGACGGCGAAGCCTTCGTGGACCGCTTCAACACCGTGTGGAACGGGCACGACGTGGACGGCATCCTCGCCATGATGACGGACGACGTCGTGTTCGAGGCGTCCTTCGGCAAGGACCCGTGGGGGACGCGGGTCGTGGGCAAGCCGGCGGTGCGCGAGCTCCTCCGCGGCATGTTCACGCGGATCCCCGACGTGCGCTGGGACGAGATCCGGCACTACGCCCATCCCGACGTGGCGGTGGTGGAGTGGATCACCACCGGCACCCCGCACGGCGGCACGCGCTACGAGGTCTACGGCTGCGACGTCCTCGCGCTCCGCGACGGACGGATCGCGGCCAAGCGCTCGTTCCGAAAGGGCGTGATCTAGCCGGGCCGGCCCGCCGCTCCGTGTGGACCTATCTCCTCCGCCGGCTCGGGCTGGCGGCCGTCCTGCTCTGGGTCGTGGCCACGGTCCTGTTCTTCTCGATCCACCTCCTGCCGGGCGATCCGGCGCTCCTGATCCTGGGCGGCGACGCCGCGCAGGCGTCCCCGGAGCAGATCGCGCGCGTCCGCGCCCGGCTCGGGCTCGACCGGCCGCTCCCGGTCCAGTACGCCGCCTGGCTCGGGAAGGTCCTGAGGGGCGATCTCGGCACCTCGCTCCTCGACGACCGCTCGGTCGCCCGCGACCTCGCGAACCGCCTCCCGCGCACCCTCCAGCTGGTCGTTCCGGCGACGGCCCTCGCGGTCGGCCTCGGAGTGCCGCTCGGAATGTTCGCCGCGCGGCGCCGCGGGCGTCTCGCCGACCCGGCGACCTCGGCGCTCGCCCTGACCGGCTTCTCGATGCCCGTGTTCGTGGTCGGCATGCTCCTGGTCCTCGTGTTCTCGCTCCGGCTCCGATGGCTCCCGCCGACGGGGTACGTTCCGCTCTCCGAGGATCCGGGCGGATTTCTGCGCCACCTGGCCCTGCCGGTGGTCGCGCTGGCGGCCGCGCCGATGGCGACGGTGATGCGGATGACACGGTCGAGCTACCTGGAGGAGACCGCACGCGACTTCGCGCGAACGGCCCGGGCCAAGGGGCTCTCCGAGCGCGTCGTGGCGTGGCGCCACGTCCTCCGGAACGCGCTCCTCCCCGTGACCTCCATCGTGGGACTCCAGATCGGCTCGATGTTCGCCGGCGCCGTGCTCGTCGAGCACATCTTCAGCTGGCCGGGGATGAACGCGCTCCTGCTGAACTCCCTCGGCAACCGGGACTACCCGGTCATCCAGGGGGTCGTCCTGCTCGGATCGACCCTCTTCGTCCTCGTGAACCTCGTCACCGACCTCTGCTATGGGCTCGTGAATCCCCGGATTCGCCATGGCTAGGGTGATGAGCCAGGACACCGCTCCGAGACCTGGGGCGCTCGGCCCCGGAGCCGGCTCCAGGGCCGTCGCCCGGCCGCGTCCCCGGGCCGCCTGGCGTCGGTCGCGCCAGGTGCTGGTGGCGGGCCCGATCGTCGCCCTGCTGCTCGTGGCCGCGGCGCTGGCACCCTTCCTGGCCCCCGCCGATCCCAATCTGCTCAACCCGCGCGCCAAGGCCCAGCCGCCGACGCTCGCCCACCTGCTCGGCACCGACGAGTTCGGCCGCGATCTGTGGAGCCGGCTGCTCCGCGGGGCCCGCATCACGCTGGTGGTCGGGCTCTCCAGCGTCACCCTCGCCGCCGGCCTCGGAACGCTGCTCGGAAGCGCCGCCGCGTACGCCCGCGGGCCCGTCGAGACGGCGATCATGCGGGTCATGGACGGCCTCCTCTGCTTCCCGCCCATCCTCCTCGGGATCTTCGTCGTAACGTTCCTCGGCCCGTCCCTCCGCAACCTGATCCTGGTGATCGGCGTGCTCTACGTGCCGCGCTTCACCCGCGTGGTGCACGCGAGCACGCTCGCGATCCGGGAGCTCGAGTACGTCGAGAGCGCGCGGGCCCTCGGGGCGTCGGCGATCCGGGTCGTGGCGGGCACCATCCTGCCAAACATCGTGGCGCCGATCCTGGTCCAGGCGTCGCTGGCGGCGGGCCACGCCATCCTGCTCGAGTCGGGGCTCTCGTTCCTCGGGCTGGGCCCGCCCCCGCCGACCCCGTCCTGGGGACGCATGGTCGAGCAGTCGGGGCGCTTCATGCAGCTCTCCGCCCTGCCGCTCCTCTGGCCGTCGGCGGCGATCTCGCTCACCGTCCTGGCGTTCAACCTGCTGGGCGACGGCCTGCGGGACCTGCTGGACCCGAGGCTGCGGCGCGGAACCTGACGCCGGCCGACCGACGTCGCCGTTCGCTCAGCGGTCGGAAGTGCCGTCCGGCGATGCGAGGGTTGGCGCGACGCGGGCGGCGGGTCCGAGGCCCCGCAGCACGCGCTTGGCACGATCGATGGGGACCGCGAACGAGAGGCCGCCGCCGGCCTCGCTCGTGTGCGTGACGATGCCGACCGCCTCCCCGCGCACGTTGAGGAGGGGCAAGCCCGACCGCGGCTGGCCGGTCGGACGCGCGTCGGCCACCAGGTCACCACCGTTGGCGCTGCCCGTCGCACGGACCGTCCCCACCCCCTCGCCGCCAACCGAACCGAAGAGCGTGATGAGAGGGTCGCCGACTCTGAGGTCGCCCGAGCTCCCCAGCGGGATTGCCCGCAGCCGCCCCTCGCTCACCTGGAGCACCGCCAGATCGTTCAATGGATCGATCACGACGGTGTCAGCCGAAAGGGTCCGACCATCGGGCAGGACCACGGCGACCTTCGCCGCGCCGGCGACGAGCCGACCCGCCGTCAGGACGATCCCGTTCTCGTTCACGACGAACCCGAAGCCCGTGCGATTCGCCCCTCCGACATCGCCCCGTCGCGCCGCAGGCTTGGACGCCGTCACGCGCACGACCGCGCGACGGGCGACGTCGAGCGTCCGAGACTCCAGACTGGCCGCCGAAGCGTGAGAAGAAGCCTTATCCGGAAGCGATTTACCTCCCCAGACATCAGGTGCCCGACGAGGGTCGAGGGCCATCGCTGTGCTCGAAGCGCCTTCGAGCGGGGCCCCCCGCGCGAACGGCACACCGAGGCGTCCCGCCGGGACCTCGGCGCCGCCGTCTCGAGGGGCGTTCCCGCTCGGCGGCCTCGCGAGCGGAGGCGCGGGCGGGCGCGCAGCCGCTAGTGGTGATGTCGGTGGGTTCGGCCCGGGCGGTGACGGCGCGACCGGCGGCGCCGTCGGCGCGGCCGACACCTGAGGGGGCGGAGTGGCGGATGACGCGGATGCGCCGGGAGGCTCGGAGACCGGAGCCCGCGCGCCGTAGCCAAGCGGCTCGGGAACCGCCTCGCTGCCAGGGTCGGGCGTCAGCGCCACCAGGGGCGCTCGAAGGGCCGGGTGCTCGACTTTGGCGGGCCCGTTCCCCGTTCCAGAGATTGCTGCGGTTCGATCAGGCCGGACCTCCCCGAGAGGGGGAGCTCCTGAGCCTTGGGTCGCAGCCACTGATCCTGGCGGAGCCGGGGGCGCGATCGGGGGCGTGGCGACCGAGGGCGCGGGCGGCTGGCCCGCCAAACTCGGCGCTCGCGGAGAGCTCGGGGCCGTGCCCGCGGCGTGTTCCCCGCGTGCGCCCGCGGTCGGCGGGCTCGGGGGGTGTGGTGGGCGCGTAACCCTGGGCGGCTGAGTGGACTCCCCGCCGTCACGTGGGCTCACCGGTAGTAGCGGCGCGGAAGAAGGTTGACCCTGTGCGGTGGAGCCGCGAGACGTCGGCGTGGATCCACCACCCGGCACCGTCGCCGGAGAGCCTCGCCCCGCCCCAGTGGCCGAGGGGAAGGACTCCGCGGGCAACGCCGGTCGCGCCGGCGGCGGAGGGCCAGCCGTCCTGCCGGCTAGTGGGGCCGGAGGCACGATCGCCACTCGGGGCTCCGCAGGCGTTCGCCGGTCGACCGGGCTGAGCGGCGGGAGCCAGAGGGCCACGAGAACGACGGCGGCCGCTCCTCCGATCGCTCCCCAAAGCCATCGCGGGCGCGGCGCCTGCCAGGCCTCCCGACGCAGCGCTCCTCCCAGAACGCTCGTCCCGAGCCGCTTCACCTTCTGCAGGAGCCCCGGACCCGCGGGCCGGCACCCTGGGCAGCTCGCGAGGACAACCCGAAACGGCTCTGCACACGACTCGCGATGGGGCCAGTGGGTGCCGCAGTCCGGGCAATAGTGGAGATGACGGCCCGTTCGCGTCCCGCTCGCAGCATGCCCGTCGAGCCCGGGGAAGTCCCAGGGGCACCAGGCCGCCAGAGCCTCGACGCACCGGCCCTCATGAACCCACTCGACCTCGCAGATCTGACACCAGTGTGAATGTGGAGGTCGGGTAAGGAGATCATCCCTTCCGGCGCAGACCGCGCAGTCCGCCTCCGACAGGACGCCGTCGTGCGCGTCGAGGGCCAGCAGCGCGCAGTTCTCGGCGCCGGGACCGGTGTGCTGCCAGTGGTGCTCCCGGCAGCAGCGGTGGGAGTGTCCCGCGTCTCCGCGCTCGACCGGCGGTCCCGTTCCGAGGCTGGTCATGGCGAGGGCGCCTCGGGGGGCAGGCGAGAAGTCCGACCCCCGCGACATCTGGACGTCTTGCGTCTATCCAGGCCCCAGGGTAGATTGGAGGTCAGCAGCCACGCAGCCCCATCGCCGCTCGATTTCGAATCCTCCCGCGCACACACAGCAGGAGAAGGATCGGGGGGACGGGTACCGATGCTAGCGTCGAGCCGCGCTTCTGCTGAGAAGCCCGACCGGGCTCGATGCGCTCTCACGCGCCGCGCCTCGAATCCGGCTCGCGGAGTCCGCCTCGTCCAACGATACCTAACATGCCTGCTCGGACTCTCGACCGTACTGCTGCTCTCCTCTGCCATCCTCCCACAGTCTCTTCCTCTTGAGGAGTGGGCGTTCGCCAAGGACAAGGGCGGCCCCGACAAGGGTGGCCCCGACAAAGGCGGTCCCGACAAGGGCGGCCCTGACAAGGGTGGCGGCGGGAAGGGCGGTGGCGGCGCTGTCGATAGCGGCGGTGGGCCGGGTGGTGGAGGGCCCGGTGGCGGGGGGTCTGGCGCCGGGGGGCCTGGTAAGGGCGGTGGGCCGGGCGGCGGCGCCCAGGGTGGCGGCGGTCCAGGCAAGGGCGGCGGTCCAGGGAGCGGCGCCCAGGGTGGCGGCGGGGGCGGCGGTAAGGGCAGCGGCGACCGGGGAAGTGCCACCGCCGCTAGTCCCGAGGATGACCGTACGGGCGGCGTGGGCCGAAGTGGTGGGTTCGCGTCAAGCACCGGCGCTCGCGAATCGCGGCAAATCGAAAGCGCACCCGCCCTGGCCGAGCGTCGCTCGTTGAATCCGGTCCCGGCGTCTTCCGGCGCGGGTGTCGGCAGCGAGCCCAGCTCGGACTCGGAGCATGCCGCGCGCGATCCCGAGGCGGAGGCTGCCGCGCGCGCCGCGAGAGCAGCAGCTGGGCGTGCGGCCGCGGCAGCCGACGATGCCGCCCAGGCGACCCTGGAGCATACGGACGAAGGGCTCTCGCCTTCCCAGCGTCCCGTCCGGATGCTCATCACGGAGGCGGCGCGCGACGCGGCACGCACGGCGGCTGACGCGGCGTGGCGGGCCGAGCAGGAGGCTTCGCAGGCCGAGGCCGCGGCGCGCGCGTCGAGCAGAGGCGGTGGCGGGGCGCGGGACACCGCGGTCGCGGCCAGCGCCCGCGCGGAGGATGCGGCCCTGCTCGCTCGCGAGGCGGCCGAGGAGGCCAGGGATCGCCCGCGCTGGGTTGCCACGACCATGGCGAGCCAGTCGTCCAACGCGAATGGGTTCCTGCAAGGCTTTCGCAAGGCCGCTCGGTCCCAATCCGCCTTCGTCGAGGGCGAGGAGCGCTACCGCGCCCAGGACTATCGCAGCGCTCGCGAGCGCTTCAGCGAGGCGGTGGCGCTCGAATCGGACCACGACCAGGCCCGCGCCCTGCTCGGGTGGGCGGAGTATTTCGACGGGGACTACCCCGCCGCCATGATCACCTTCAAGACGGCGCTGCGACGCCAGCCGGCCTGGGAGGGGCTCTACGACGGCCTCGGCTGGAGCCGGCTCCGCTCCGGGCGCCCCCACCTCGCTCGCGAGGCGTTCCGCGCGGCGCTGGCGCTGGAGCCTCAGTACGTCGACGCGCTCGTCGGCCTGGGCTCAGCCGAGTTCGAGCTCGGCCGGTATTCGGAGGCGTTGCCACCGCTGACGACCGCGCTGCGTCGGATGAGACCGCTGTTCGGCGAGGACCCTCCCCAGGCGTCGGGCGCGCAGCTGAAGGTCGCGTGGAGCCTCTACCGGCTCGGCCGCTATGATGACGCCCTCGTCGCGTTTCAGAGGGGGTCCGAAGGGCCGCGGGACGCGCACCTGTTCCATGCCGGGATGGGCTGGTGCTACCTCCGGCTCCAGCGGCCAGGCGAAGCGCGCCTGGCCTTCGAGCGGGCCCTCGCCCTCCAACCCGGCTACGGGGAAGCGCTGGAGGGGCTCCGACTCACCAGGCGCTGAGCCCGACCCGGTCCGCCACGGCGGGACGGTCCCCGAGCTGAACCGTCCCTCCAGCCGTCGCGGCTGACCGTGGAGACCGCCTCATGACT
>DATBGA010000103.1:0-35316 GCA_036558225.1 Candidatus Methylomirabilota bacterium
TACGTCGCCGAGGTGATGTTCCAGGAGTTCCGCGAGGCCCGCTTCGCCCCGCCGCCCCTTCTGCGCCGCATGGTCATGGCCGGCCACCTCGGCCGGAAGAGCGGGAAGGGGTTCTACGACCATCCGGCGCGATAGCGGGACCTGATGGCCCTGGAGGCTCCCGTGCCGTTCGCCGCGACCTCCCGGAGTCAGCGTCGCGCACCCGCGCCGCGCCGCGCCGCCCGGCCGCTGGGCGCGCTCGTTCTGGTCCTCGCCGGCGCCTTCGCCGTCGCGGCGGCGCAGGACCGGATAGACGGCGACCGCTACGAGAACTCTCGCTACGGTGTCCAGATCGAGAAGCCCTCGCGCTGGCACTTCATCACCGCGGCGACGGTCATGGACATCGCCCGGAAGGCCGCGGGGATGCCTGCGGCGAGCGGGGACGACCCGGTGAAGGCGGCCGGGTTCGCGGTCATCGTGTCGAAGACGCCCGTCCTCGGCCGGGAAGTGGCGCCGCAGGTCGTGCTCATGGTGCAGGACCTGCCCAAGCCGCCCGGGGACGTCGTCGAGGCATGCGAGCGCCTCCGGAGCGGGATGAGCGGGCCCGAGACCGTGACGCCGACGCGTCCCGTCCGCCTCGAGGGCCGGCCGGCCGCGCGGCTCGACTTCAAGGGGTACGTGGACGGGGCGCTCGTGCGCGCAACCGCGCTCTGCACCTTCCAGGATCGCCGCGCCTTCGTGGTCGTGGGCCAGGCGCTCGCGGCCGAGTTCGACGGGGAGGCGGGGACCTTCGAGACGATTCTGCGGAGCTTCCGGCTGCGGTGACCCTTGAGGGGCCACGGGCGGGCCACCAGGGCCGGCCCGGGGCGGGGGAGTAGGCCATGCACCTCTACTACATCTCCGACGAGCAGCGGATGGTGATGGAGCTCGCGCGATCGATCGCCCGGGAGAAGATCGCCCCGGTCGCCGCGCACCACGACGAGACCGAGACCTATCCGGAGGAGCCCATGCGGCTCCTCGCCCAGCAGGGGCTGATGGGGATCTGGCTCCCCGAGGCCTACGGGGGCAGCGACCTGGGCGCGCTGGCCGTCGCGCTGGTCGCGGAGGAGGTCGCGTGGGCCTGCGCGGCCACGGCGACGAACTGGGGCGCGACGCCCCTCGGCGGGTACCCCATCCTGCTCGCGGGCACCGAGGAGCAGAAGCGCCGCTACCTGTCGCGGATCGCCGCGGGCGAGTTGCTCGCCGCCTATTCGCTGTCCGAGCCCGACGCGGGCTCCGACGCGGCGGCGCTCCGGACCACGGCCGTCCGGCGAGGGGACCGGTACGTTCTGAACGGCACCAAGCTCTGGTGCTCCAACGGCTCCCACGCCGGCGTCATCACGCTGTTCGCCACCGTGGATCCCGCCAGGGGACCCAAGGGGATCACGGCGTTCCTGGTCGAGCCGGGCTTCCCCGGATTCGCCGTCGGCAAGCAGGAGCGCAAGATGGGGATCCGTGCGTCCCCGACGGTCGCGCTCCACCTCCAGGATTGCGAGGTCCCCGCCGAGAACCGCCTCGGAGCGGAGGGTGAGGGCTTCCGAATCGCGATGCGGACGCTGGACTTCACGCGCCCCATGACGGGGGCGACGGCGGTGGGCGTCGGCCAGGCGGCCCTCGACGCCGCCACGGGCTACGCGAAGGAGCGCCGGCAGTTCGGGCAGCCCATCGCGGCGTTCCAGGGGATCCAGTTCATGCTCGCCGACATGGCAATGCAGGTCCACGGCGCCCGCCTCATGGTCCATCACGTCGCGAGCCTCGTCGACCGGGGCGTCGCCGGCACCGTGCTCGAGGCCTCGATGGCGAAGTGCTTCGCCGCGGACGCGGCGATGAAGGTCGCGACCGACGCGGTCCAGGTCTTCGGGGGGGTCGGGTACACGCGAGAGTTCCCGGTCGAGCGCTTCATGCGCGACGCCAAGATCATGCAGATCTACGAGGGCACCAACCAGATCCAGCGACTTGTCATCGCGCGCGAGCTGCTCGGGTCCCGATAGGGCACGCGAGGAGAGGCCGATGAGCCAGCACCCACCGATCGGCCGGCGGTCGTTCGTGACGGGAGCGGGAGCCGTGGCGGGAGCCTCCGCTCTCGGGTTCCCGGCGGTCCTGAGAGCCCAGGCGCCGGCGGTCAAGCTCGGCGTGGTCCACACCGTCACCGGGCCCCTCGCCGAGCCGGGGCAGGCGTGCCGGCTCGGCGCTCAGCTGGCGGCCGAGGCCGTCAACCAGGCCGGGGGCATCAAGGCGCTCGGGGGCGCGAAGCTCGACCTTCTCCTCGGGGACACGCAGTCGAAGCCCGAGGTCGCGCGGCAGGAGGCCGAGCGGCTCGTCAATGCCGGCGCCCAGATGCTCATGGGCACGTTCAGCTCCGGGGACACCAACGCCGTGGTGCCCGTCGCGCAGCAGCGCCGCCTGCCCTTCATCGTCGACATCTCGGCCGCCGATCCCATCACGGCCAACGTCGCCAAGTCGGTGAAGGAGGGGCAGCAGAAGGTCCAGTACGTCTATCGCAACTTCCCGACGGGCGCGATGTTCGGCCAGCGGGCGGTGCAGTTCATGGGTGAGCTGTTCCACGAGGCCGGCATCTCGCCGAAGCGGATCGTCCTCCTGTACGCCAACGACCTGTTCGGCCAGGTCCAGGCGCGGTCGTTCCAGGCGGCCCACAAGGCGGCGAGCCCGGCGTGGGACATCGTCGAGGTCATTCCCTGGCCGGAGCCGCCTTCCGACCTGTCGACCGAGGTGTCCAAGCTCAAGGCGGCCAAGCCCGACATCGTCGCGCCGATCACGCGGCCGGCGAGCGCGCTCCTGCTGCTGCCGGAGATCGAGCGGCAGCGCGTGGAGGCGCTCGGGATCATCGGCCCGGGCAGCCCCGGCCTCTACGAGGCGGGGCAGATCGCCAAGCTCAAGGACCAACTCGAGTTCGTGATGGACAACGTGCCCTGGCCGAACTTCAAGAACCCGAAGACCCGGCAGGTGGCCGAGGAGTACACGAAGCGGACGGTGGACGCCGCGAATCCCCGCGGCAAGACGTTCGACACGAACTCCGTCTTCTCCTACGACGGGATGATGCTCATCGCCGACGTGCTCGAGCGGGCAGGGCGCGAGGGCCTCAAGCTCGACCGGTGGGATCCGGACGCGGTCGTCGCCGCCATCAAGAAGACCTCGTTCACGGGAGGCCTGGCGGTGTCGACGGGGCCGGTCGTGTTCAACGAGACCGGCGACAACCCCAACGCCTCCACCGCCATGATCCAGATCCTCGGGCAGAAGCCCGCCGTTGTCTGGCCCAAGGACTCGGCCGAGCAGAAGTACGTGCTCCCCCGGCCGAAGCGGTGACGCGGTGAGCCCGGCGATGCCCGGCCGCGTGGGGCCTGGCAGGCGTCGGGCTCGCGGGGCCGCGCCCCGGTCCGGCTGACCGGCCGCCGGGGGCTGGCTCGCCCGTCCCCGGCCCGGGTTCCGGCCTCCCCGCCGACTTCGATGGACCCGACGCTGATCGCCCAGGCCCTCGTGAGCGGCCTCCTGTTCGGCGGCGTCTACAGCCTGATGGCCGTCGGGCTCACGCTGATCTTCGGGGTGATGCGCGTCGTCAACTTCGCGCACGGGGACATGATGGTCTGGGGCATGTACCTCGCGTGGCTCCTGGCGACGCGCCTGGGCGTCGACCCCACGCTGGGCTTCGCGGTCTGCGCGGCGGCGCTGTTCGTCCTGGGGGTGCTTGTCCAGCGGGGCCTGGTGGACCGGATCCGGGACGCGCCCCACGAGATGCAGATCCTCCTGCTCCTCGGCGTCGGCCTGGTGCTCGAGAACGCGGCCCTGATGACATTCGGGCCGGATCCCCAGCGGGTGCGCTCGGCGCTGGCGCGGGCCACGCTCTGGATCGGCCCCTTGTTCGTGGACATGGCCCGCCTCGCCGCGTTCGCGGTGGCGCTGGCGCTCACGTGCGCCCTATGGGTCTTCCTTCGCCGCACGGACCTCGGACGCACGATGCGGGCGACCGCCGACAACCCGTATGGCGCCCTGGTCGTGGGGACCGACGTCCGGCGGGTGTACGCCACGGCGTTCGGAATCGGCGCCGCGTGCGTCGGGGCCGCGGGCGCGCTCGTCTCCCCGATCCTCCCGTTCTCGCCGTCGGCGGGCCTGTCGGCCTCCGTGGCGTCGTTCAACATCGTGATCATCGGGGGCATGGGGAGCCTGCCCGGCGCGTTCGCGGGGGGGCTGCTCGTCTCGGTGGCGGAGTCCCTCGGCGCGGTGTTCCTGTCGCCTTCGATGAAGGAGCTCGTGAGCTTCGGGCTGCTCATCCTCATCCTCCTCTTCCGGCCCGCCGGACTGTTCGGGCGCCGCCCATGACCGGCGGTCCTCCGCCTCGGGTCCTGCGGCGGAGGATCGGCCCGTGAATCGCGGGGCGCTGTGGCTGGGCGGCGCGGCCGTCGCGGTGCTCGTCGCCTTGCCGGCCGTGCTGGGCTCCTACGCCGTCACCGTGTTCATCTTCATCTTCTTCTACGGCTACCTCGGACAGGCCTGGAACCTCCTGGGCGGCTACGGCGGTCAGCTGTCCGCGGGACACGCGGCCTTCGTCGGCGTGGGCGCGTACGCGACGACGCTGCTCTCGATGCACTGGGGGCTGTCTCCCTGGATCGGGATGCTGGTCGGCGGCGTGCTGGCAGCGGGACTGGGCGCGATCATCGGAGGGCTGGGCTTCCGCTTCGGGCTCCGCGGCTTCTACTTCGTGCTGCTCACGGTCGCCTTCGCCGAGGTGTGCCGGATCGTCACGCTCAACACCGACGCCATGGGCGGCGCCCTGGGCCTCTACATCACCTTCACCGGGAATCCCTGGCAGCTCCAGTTCCAGGACAACCGCGCCTACTACTATCTCGCGCTCGCCCTGATGCTCTCGGCGACGGGCGTCGTGGCGCTCGTGGAGCGGAGCCGCCTGGGCGCCTATCTGCTCGCGATCCGGGAGGACGAGGACGCCGCCGAGGCCCTGGGCGTCGACACCTTCCGCTCGAAGCTCTGCGCCATCGTCCTCTCCGCGTTCCTGACGGGGATCGGGGGTGCCTTCTACGCGAACTACCTGTTCTCGCTCCAGCCGAATGCCGTCTTCGGCATCCCCCTCTCCGTGGACATCATCATCCGGCCCATCGTCGGGGGCGCGGGAACTTTGCTCGGCCCCCTCCTGGGGTCGCTGATCCTCTCGCCGCTCGCCGAGGTCGCCCGCATCTATTTCGCCCGGCCCGGCTGGACCGGTCTTCACCTGGTCGTCTACGGTGCGCTCCTGATCGCGGTCGTGCTGTTCCTTCCCCGGGGCGCGTACCCGCACCTCCGGCAGGCGTGGGCCCGCCGCCGGCCCGACGGGGCCTGACGTGGCGCTCCTCGAGGTCATCGACGTCCGGAAGCGCTTCGGCGGCCTCCAAGCCGTGGCTGGCGTGAGCCTCGACGTGGACCCCGCCGAGATCGTGGGGCTCATCGGGCCGAACGGCGCCGGCAAGACGACCCTGTTCCACCTGATCTCCGGCTTCCTCACGCCCGACGAGGGCGACGTGCGGCTCGACGGCGCGTCGACCCGCGGGCTCGAGCCGCACCAGGTCTGCCGGCGCGGCCTGGCCCGCACTTTCCAGATCGTGAAGCCGTTCCAGGGGCTGACCGTGCTCGAGAACGTGCGGGTGGGAGCGCTGGCCCGGACGCGGGCGTTCGCGGCCGCGACCCGGAAGGCTCGCGAGATCCTCGCCCTGGTGGGCCTCGAGGACCAGGCGGGCCGGGCCGCTCGCGGCCTCACGCTGGCGGACCGCAAGCGGCTCGAGCTGGCGCGGGCGCTGGCGACGGAGCCCAGGCTCCTGCTGCTCGACGAGGTCATGGCCGGCCTGACGCCCATCGAGACGGAGCGGATCATCGAGCTCTGCCGGGCGATCAACGCCCGCGGCATCGCCATCCTCCTGATCGAGCACGTCATGCGCGCGGTCATGACGCTCTCGCGGCGGATCGTCGTGCTGAACCAGGGGCAGTTGATCGCCACCGGGCCGCCGGGCGTGATCGCGCGCGCCCCCGAGGTCGTCGAGGCGTATCTCGGCGAGGCGTACGGCGGCGCCGCGGAAGGCGAACGTGCTGACGCTTGAGGCGGTCGCGGCGGGCTACGGGGATCTGCTCGCGGTGCGCTCGATGTCGCTCGAGGTTCGCGCCGGCGAGTGCGTGGCCCTGATCGGAGCCAACGGCGCCGGCAAGACGACCACCCTCCGCGCCATCGCGGGGCTCGTGCCCCTCCGCGCGGGCCGGGTTCTGTTCGACGGCCGCCCGCTGGCCGGACTCGATCCCCGCCAGATCGTCGCCCTCGGACTGGCGCACGTCCCCGAGGGCCGCCAGGTGTTCCCGTCCCTGACGGTCCTGGAGAATCTGGAGATGGGGGCCCGCTCGCCGGCAGCCCGCGCCGCGCGGCGCGGGAGCCTGGAGGAGGTGTTCGCGCTCTTTCCTCGGCTCGCGGAGCGCGAGCGTCAGCTGGCTGGGACGCTGTCCGGCGGGGAGCAGCAGATGCTAGCGATCGGGCGCGGGCTGATGGCGCGCCCGCGCCTGCTCCTGCTGGACGAGCCGACACTCGGCCTGGCTCCGCTCGCGGTCCGGAGCATCCTGCAAATCGTCGAGACGGTCAATCGACGGGGGACTACAATTCTCCTCGTGGAGCAGAACGTGCGGCGTGCGCTCGGCCTGTGTCACCGTGGGTACGTCGTCGAGAACGGCGCGGTGGTGCTGGCCGGCTCGCGCGAGGAGCTCCTTCGCTCGGACCACGTCCGGCAGGCCTACCTCGGGATGTGACCGTGAGCCGAGACTCGTCCGGCGAGCGACCGGGCCCGTCGGCCAGCGCCACCGCGGCCCAGCGGGCGCTGATCGAGCTGGCCGGGGCGGCGGGCACCGAAGCGAGCCTGCCCGAGGTCCTCGAGCGCGTGGCGCGCGCCGCGGCGACGCTCGTTCCCGACTCGCTGGTCCACGTCTGGCTCGCCGGCGAGGATCAGCAGGAGCTCAGGCTCGCCACCGAGGTGGGCGCGCGCCCCGAACGGGTGGGCGCGGAGCTCCGCCGGGTCATGCCCATGGACGAGGGCCTCCTGGGGGCGGTCGTGGGGAGCCCGGAGCCCCTGGTCGTGCCGTCCTTCTCCGACGACGCGCGGGTCGTCAACCGGGCCTGGGCGCGCGCCCAGGGGATCTCCTCGCTGGCCGGCGTCCGACTCGTCCGGGGGGACCGCATCCTCGGCGCGCTCTGCGTCCTGACGTGGCGGCCGCATCATTTCACGCCGCTCGAGGTGGACTTTCTCCGCTCGTTCGGCGCGCATGCGGCGGTCGCCATCGAAGGCGCGGCGCTCCTGGAGATCGCCTCGAGCCGTTTGCGGCGCCTGGAGACGCTCCGCGAGATCGAGGGGGAGATCTCCGGCCAGCGCGACCCGGAGACCCTGATGGGCACGATCAGCCGCCGAGCCGCCGAGCTGCTCGACGCCGACACCGGCGGCGTCTACCTGCTGGACGAGACCGACAAGGTCCTGCGCCCGCACGCGGCGTTCAACCGGCCGGAATGGATGCAGGGCGTGAGCATCGCGGTGGGCGAGGGCGTCATCGGCACGACGGCGGCGCGAGGGCAGGGGATGATCGTCAACGACTTCTCGCGCTCGCCCCTGGCGCTCGCACGGTTCCGCGACGTCCACCGTGCCCTGGTGACCCAGCCGCTGGTGGCCGGTCGCACGCTCCAGGGTGTGATCGTCGTCACCCGGGACGTGTCGATGCGCCCGTTCACGCCGGCCGACCTCTCGACCCTGGCCGACCTGGCCGTGCAAGCGTCCATCGCCCTGGAGAACGCGCGCTTGCTGCGCCTGGCGTCGGCGCGTGCGGAGCGGGTGAAGGCCGCGGCCCAGGTAGGACAGCTCCTGGCGTCGACGCGGGACGCCGACCGGATCCTGGACCTCATCGCCGACAAGTGCCGCGAGATCCTCGGGGCGGAGGCGTTCGGCCTGTTCCGTCTCGAGGGAGACCGCCTCGACTACGTCCGGGGCTTCGGCCTCGACGAGCGGTTCCACCACATCGCCTTCGCCGAGGGCGTGGTCGGGAGGGCGGCACGAGACCGCCGGACGGTGGAGACCTCGGACATCCTGCGCGATCCGGGGGTCGAGCTCTCGTCCGAGACGCGAAGGCGGATCGAGTCGCTGGCCCTCGGCGCGGTCGCGGCCGTTCCGCTGCTGGCGACCGACTGCGTGCTCGGGGTCCTCGCCATCTACCATCCGGTCGGCTTCCGCCTGCCGGCCGAGGACGGCGAGTTCCTGGAGACCCTGGCCGCCCACGCCGCTCTCGCGCTGGAGAACGCGCGCCTCTTCGCCGAGGTCCGGCGCCGCCAGGAGACGGCGGAGGCCCTGGCCGCCCTCACGCAGACGCTGACCGCCTCGCTCGACGTCCGCACCGTTCTCTCCGGGGTTGCGGACGGCGTCCGCCGGCTCTTCGGGGCCGACGGCGGCGCCATCGGGCTGGTCACACGGCGTGGCACGATGCGGCTCGCCGCCCGGGTGGGGCTCGGGGCGGACGCCCTCAGCCAGCTGGTGGTGGGACCGGGTCAGGGTGTGACCGGCTGGGTGCTCCGACACGGGCAGCCCTTTCACACGAGCGACTACGGGCGCGACCCTCGCATCACCCAGACCCTCATTCCCGAGATCTCTCGGGCTGGCATCCGCGGGATGCTCGCGGTCCCCGTCCGCCTTCAGGACGAGATCGTCGGCATCGTCTACGGCTTCTGGAGTCAGCCCATCGAGCTCGCCGACGAACACGTGAGCCTCGCGACGGACCTGGCGCGCGTGGTGGCGGTCGCGGTGGCGAACGCGCGTCTCTATCAGGAGGCCCGCGATCGCGAGGCCGAGGCGCGAGCCCTGTTCGAGGTCGGCCGGCTGATCAGCTCCACCCTGGACCCGGATCGGGTCTTCGACCGGATCGTCGATCGGGTGCTCGAGCTGATGGGCGTTCGCGCGTGCGGGATCTTCCGGCTCGACCCGGACGGCCTCCTGCGCTACGCGCGCGGCGCGGGGCTCTCGCAGGAGTTCGTGCGGGAGATGGCCGTGTCCCCCGGTGATGGGACCTCGGGCCGGTCGGTGGCCGAGCGCCGGCCCGTGTGGACCAGCGAGATCCTCGGCTCCGAGACCGTGCGCAACGAATCGGTGCGCCGGCTCGTCGAGCACGAGGGCTACCGGGCCGCTCTATCGGTGCCCATCCTCACGCAGGGTGCGCCGTTCGGCTGCCTGGCCACCTACTGGTGGGAGCCGCACGAGCCCACGGCGGCGGAGGTCCAGACCCTCACCTCCCTCGCGACGCTCGCTGCGGTCGCGATCGAGAACGCGCGGCTCTACGACGCGACGCGCCGGCAGGTCGAGCGGCTGGAGCGGCTCAGCCACGTGAATCGCGCCGTCTCGGCCTCGCTTCGCCTGGACGACGTCCTCGGCGAGATCACGCGGGCGGCCGGGGCGTTGTGCGACGCGCCCCTGGCGACCGTCTGGCTCGCCGACGAGGCCGCGCGCGCCCTCGTGCGCCGTGCGTTCCACGGAGCCCCGGAGCTCCGCGACCTGCTGCCCGCGCGCCTGGCGTTCGGCCAGGGCGGCGTGGGAATCGTGGCGGAGCGACGCGAGGCCCTGCTGAACGTGCGCGTGGAGGGCAATCCCGAGATCGTGGGGCGTGAGGCGCTCCTCGCGCAGGGTGTCCGCACGTTCAGCGGCCTGCCGGTGATGCTCGGCGACCGCCTGCTGGGGGTGCTCGCCGTCAGCGACCGCGAGGGGCGCCCGCTCGGCGAGGCGGACGAAGCGCTCCTGCAGGCCCTGGTCGGCCAGGCGGCGGTGGCGATCCAGAACGCGCGACTCTACGAGGAGGCGCGGACCCACGAGGTCGAGGCCCGCCGGGCGCTCGACGAGCTGCGCCGCACCCAGGAGCAGCTGGTGCGCATGGAGAAGCTCCGGGCCCTCGGCGAGATGGCCTCGGGCGTGGCCCACGACTTCAACAACGTCCTGGCGGTGATCCTGGGTCGGGTCCAGCTCCTCCAGCGCAAGCTCGAGGACCCGACGTTCCGCCGCTGGCTCGCCATCGTGGAGCAGGCGGCGCTCGACGGGGCCCAGACGGTGCGCCAGATCCAGGAGTTCACGCGGGTGCGCCGCGACCAGCCGACCGAGAGGGTCGACTTGAACCAGGCGGTCCGGGACGCCGTGGAGATGACACGCGACCGCTGGCAGAGCGAGTCGCGGTCCCGGGGCGTCGAGATCCGCCTCGCGCAGGACCTCGGCGACGTGCCGCCGGTCGACGGGCAGCCCTCCGAGCTCCGCGAGGTTCTCACGAACCTGATCTTCAACGCGGTGGACGCCCTCCCGAGCGGCGGGGCGATCCGCATCACCACCCGCGAGGTCGGGGGCTGGGTGGAGACGCGCGTCGCCGACACCGGCGTGGGGATGTCGGAGTCCGTCCGGCGGCGGATCTTCGAGCCGTTCTTCTCGACCAAGGGGCCTCGCGGAACCGGTCTCGGGCTCGCGATGGTCTATGGCATCGTGTCGCGGCACGGCGGAGAGATCCTGGTGGAGACCGCCGAGGGTGCGGGCTCCACCTTCACGATCCGGTTCCCCGTGGGGCGCTCGGCGCCCGTCGCGGCGCTGCGGAGGACGCCGACCAGCTCCGAGTCGGTGCGGGTCCTCGTCATCGACGACGAGCCCTTCGTCCGCGACACGCTCGGGGAGATCCTCCGCCAGCAGCATCACGACGTCGTCGTGGCCGACGACGGGGTCTCGGGGCTGGCCCGCTTTCGTGAGAGTGCCTTCGACCTCGTGATGACCGACCTCGCGATGCCCGGCATGTCCGGCTGGCAGGTCGCGCAGGCCGTGAAAGCGGCCCGCCCCCAGGTGCCGGTGGTGCTCGTGACGGGCTGGGGGGTCGAGGTCCAGGCCGACCAGCTCCAGACCCACGGCGTCGACCGGGTGATGACCAAGCCGTTTCGGTTCGAGGACGTGCAGGAGGTCCTCGCGAGCTTCCGTGAGACCGGCGGTTCGGGCTAGGAGAAAGGGAGACCCATGACCAGTCCGGTGATCGTCGAGGCGATTCGCACGCTCGTGGAGCGTCGGGACCTCACGCGACTCGAGGCGGCCGCTGCGATGGAGGCCCTCATGTCGGGGTCCGCCACCTCGGTACAGGTCGCGGCCTTCCTCACCGCCCTCCGCATGAAGGGGGAGACCGTCGAGGAGCTGATCGGCCTGGCGGAGGTCATGCGTCTCAAGGCCGTCCGGGTGCGGACCCGCGGCGACGTCGGGACGGCCCTCGCCGGCACGGACCGCGAGATGCTCATCGACACGGCCGGCACTGGCGGCGACGCGTCGGGCACATTCAACGTCTCCACGGCCACCGCGTTCGTCGTGGCGGGAGCGGGACTCAAGGTGGCGAAGCACGGCAACCGGTCGGTCTCGAGCCTCTGCGGGTCGGCGGACGTGGTCGAGGCCCTCGGCGTGAGCCTCGACCTCACCCCGGCCAAGGTCGCCCAGTGCATCGACCAGGTGGGCATCGGGTTCCTCTACGCGCCGCTTCTCCACACCGCGATGAAGCACGTCATGCCCGCGCGGCGGGAGATGGGGATCCGCACCGTCTTCAACATCCTCGGCCCCCTGACCAACCCGGCCGGGGCCAACGCGCAAGTGATCGGCGTCTACAGCCGGGTCCTCGTCGAGCCCCTGGCGCGCGTCCTGGCCGAGCTCGGGACGATCCGCGCCTTCGTGGTGCACGGCGCGGACGGGCTCGACGAGATCTCGACGACCGGCGACAGCTGGGCCGCCGAGGTGCGCGAGGGTGTCGTCCGGACGAGCGCGATCCGCCCGGAGGATTTCGGCGTGCCCCGCGCGACGATCGCGGATCTCCGCGGCGGGGACCGGGAGGAGAACGCGGAGATCATCCGGCGCATCCTGGCGGGCGAGCCCGGCCCGCGTCGCGACATCGTGCTGGTGAACGCGGGCGCGGCGCTGGTGGCGGGCGCGCGCGCCCGCGACTTCAAGGAGGGAGCCCAGCTGGCCGCCCACGCGATCGACGGCGGCGCGGCCCGCGACAAGCTCGACGCGCTGGTCCGCCTGTCGCGCGAGCTGGCCCAGGACAAGGGGTAGGCGGTGGGGGAGACCGCGGGGCCCGTCGGCGCGGCACTCGGCCTGGCCGTGGCCTCGGGCCTCTCGCTCTATGGCGCGGTCTTCGTGTCCGGGCTCACCATCCGCCTGGGATGGGTCCACCTGGCGCCCGCCTGGACAACCCTCCACGTGCTGGCCGATCCCGTCGTGCTCGCGGTGTCCGGGCTGCTGTTCCTCGTCGAGTTCCTGGCCGACAAGATCCCGGTGGTCGATTCGCTCTGGGACGCCGTCCACACGGTCATCCGGCCGGTCGGCGGCGCGCTGCTCGCGAGCCGCGCCCTGGGCGAGCTGTCCCCGGCCGCCGAGGTGCTGGCGCTCCTCCTGCTGGGCGGGGCGACGCTCGCGACGCACGCGGCGAAGGCGACGACGCGCCTCGCGGTGAACGCGAGCCCGGAGCCGGTCTCGAACGTGCTGATCAGCCTGGCCGAGAACGGCGTCGTGGCGGGCGCGGTGTGGATGGCCCTGGCGCATCCGCTCATCGCGCTGGGGGCGGGGCTCGTCGCGGTCACCCTCGCCGTGACGGTCGCCGTGTGGCTCGCGCGACGGATCCTCGGCGCCTTCGGTCGACTGAAGCCCGGCCACGGAAGCGCCGCGCGACGTGGCGGGCGCCGCCTGAGGTCCTCAGTGCCCTAGGGAAACAGGCGCCGGATCTCGATCGCGTCGACGTAGGCGAGCCGCACGGGATCCTGCCGAGAGACCTGGCCCAGCTCGAGCCGGATCGGCAGCCGGCCGCCGGACCACCGGATCTCGGACGCGTACTCTCGCTCCCGCCACACGGGAGGCGCCGCGCTCTCGAGAGGCACGCGCCGCGGAGCATCCGTCCCGAGCTGGATGGCCAGCGATGGGCCCGTGTCCGTCCCCTGGGCGCCCGCGCGGATGACGACCGCGTAGCGCCCCGGAGGCAGGCGCGGGGCGAGCTCGAGCACGGCGTTCCGCTGGGTCGCCCATGCCAGCCGCTCGCGCATGACCGTGGTGCCGCCGGCGCTCACCGGGAGCGGTCCCCAGAAGGTCGCGCCGCCCCGGCCGGTGCCCAGGACCGCCGGATAGGATGCCGACGGGCGGAGCCAGGCCATTCCAGCCAGGAAGGTCACGCACAGGACCGCCGCCGCGGCCCCCGTGAGGCACGCGCCGCGCGGGGCGTTCCCTCCCGGCCCGCGGGAGAGCGAATACCCGGCGATCAGGGCCAGGACGAGCACCGCGAGCCCCGCCCGGGTCCACCCGGCGTCCGGCGTGACGAAGGTCGGCAGGAACCGGCCCAGGTCCAGGCCGGTGCGGCGGAAAAGGGCGAGCAGGGCCGTCGGGCGGCCGGTGGCGTCCTGGAAGCGCCAGGCCGGCCAGACCGAGAGCACGGCCGTGTAGGCGAGCGTCGCCGCGAAGAGCGCCGCGGTGACGCTCCAGCCGAGGCGCCCGCGGACGTGGTCCAGCGCCAGTGCCGCGAGAACCGCGAGGAGCGGCAGGCTGGCCATGAGGAACCGGACGGGCGGGCTGAAGCCGCCGTACCAGTAGGACAGGCCCCGCGAGGTGATGCCGGCGAGGCCGACCGCTCCGAGGTAGTACCAGGCCAGCAGGAACGGCCCGGCCGCGAGCAGCAAGAGACGCCACCGACGCTCGGCGACCGCCGTGACGATCCCCGCGATCGCGAGCGCGAACACGGGCGCCGCCGGCAGGAGGCCGAACTCCTGGTCCAGCAGGAGCCCGAGCTGCCCCCGGTACTCGAGCGGCGCGCGGACGGTCCAGTCGAGGAACCAGCGCGTCGCCTGGCGGACGTTCCCGCCGCCGGTGCGCCGCACGACGTGTCCGCCGAGGACGAGCGCATCGTAGGTCGTGGCCGCGGCGAGGGCCGCCACGAGCGTGGCCGCCGCGAGCGCGAGCCTCGGCCAGCTGAACCGCCGGAGGAAGCCCAGCCCGAGCGGCGGCACGAGCACGAACAGGCGCGTCTTGGCCGCCACCATCGCGACGAGGCAGAGTGAGGCCGCGGCCGCCGCGGCACGCGTCAGGGGCTGGCGCCACAGGAGGCAGGCCGTCGCCGTGGCCAGGAGCGCCCCGGTCATCTCCGGAAACGGGGACGCCGCGTAGACCACGAATGGGGCGCTGAAGGCCGCGCCGAGCCAGGCGAGGAAGGCGGAGCGAAGGCTGGCCCCGCTGGCCAGGGCGAGCCGAAACAGGAGCACCAGCGCGATGGCCCCGAACAGGTGCATCGTGATCACGGCTCCCTGACGTCCTGCGACGGCGTAGCCGGGGAGCAGCAGGAAGGCCTGGAAGCCCTGGTAGGCCGGCGCGAAGACGCGCCCGCCCGGCAACGGGCGGATCTCCGGTCCTTCCCGGGAGAGCTCGCCCCAGTAGAACGGGAGGTAGTCCCGCTGCGAGAAGTTGTTGGTGAGCTCTCGGTCCCCGTCGTGCAGGAGGCTGTGCGCCACGAGCAGGTAGTAGGGCTCGTCCCCCGTGCTCGACATGGCGGTCGTCGTGTGGGCGCCCAGGAAGAGGTACGGGAGGAAGGCGCCGAGGAAGAGCCCCGCGCTCGCCTGTGACAGCGGCGCGCCCCGGCTCGAGAGCCAGCGCCAGAGTCCCGCTAGGAGGATCGCGGTCTTGGCGCCGATGAATAGGGTGTACCAGGCGCCGATCTGGAGGCGCCACGGCCCCTCCGGGCCCGCGTGGAGGAGTCCCGCCAGGAGCAGGGGCACTAGCGCCAGGCTCCACTGGTCGGCGAGGAAGTGCCGTCGCCAGACTGGCGACGGGCTCCATCGCGATAGCAGTGCGTACACGAGCGGGAAGAGGAGGTGGGCGGCCGGGATCCAGATCGCGAGCAGCCGGGGCCACGCGTAGGGATCGGGTCCGTGTCCGTCGAGCCCGGCCTTGAAGGCGCCGAGCGGATAGCCGGCCCACCACCAGAGCTTCCACAGCGCGAGGCTCGTGGCCAGCGCCGTCGCGCCGCTGATCAGGAGCGCCCGCAGGGCCCCGGTCACCGAGGGCTGGATCTCGCGGCGTTCGGAGGCCACGTCACCGGCGCGTCTCTCCCGAGTTGATACCATGCGGGGGCCGCCGCCGCGCTCGGGCGAGTCGGACCCGCCCGTGGTCGAGCGGCTCCGCCCGGAGCGGCCCCGTCAGGATACCTTCCGCGTCCGGAGACGCCAATCGCAGCACGTCCCGGGCGACCGGCTCCCGCGAGGCCGGGCAAAAAGCTTGGGGAGTGGCGGCCCCCGCTGCTAGCGTGAGCGCATGAGACACACAACGCTCGCCACGGCTGTCGTAGCCCTCGCGCTCTGCCTTTCCGCCTGCTCGTCCACGAAAGGCGTGCCGCCGATCCGGAGCGAGTTCATGGACATCCCGCTGCCCGGCGGGCTCCAGTACCTCCCCGAGCAGTCGGCGGTCATCGAATCGGAGACGGTGCGGGCGGCCCGGCTCATGTACTCGAGCAACTTCGAGCCGGGGAGCCTCGTCCTGTCGATCCAGGAAGGCCTCCTGGGAAACGGCTGGCGGCTGACCCGGACGACATCCTTCCCGAACCTGGGGACGATCCAGCTCTACGAAAAGGGTGAGTCCTCCCTGCAGGTCCGGATCTGGGAGGGCGGAGCCTTCAGCGGGTCCACCTACGTGGAGTTGAGCGGCACCCGCGCGCTCCCGCGCACCCGGACGACCGCCGCGACCCAGTAGCCCCCCGTCGCTCAATCCGGGAGTCCAGCGCCCCGCTCGAGGGCGTCCAAGAGACGCCCGAGCGGGGCGAGGGCGATCCCCGCCAGGCCGACCCGGTCACGGCGGGCGGCGGCCTCCAGCTCTGCGTCCCGCCGCCCCGCAGGGACCGCCTCCAGCCAGGCCACTGCCGTCTCACGGACGGCGGGGCCAATCAGTCCCAGGACCTCGCGGACGAGCCGCTGGGCCAGACCGCGCCGGGCGCCGGCGGGGGCGGCGGCCCAGGCGGATCGGTAAACGCGCGCGAGCTTGGGCGAGAGCCGGACCGCGTGGGTCCGCGCGGCGACGAGATCGCCGGGAACCGGCCCCCACGCCAGCCGGATCCCGGGCCACACCGCCTCGATCGCTCCGGTGAGGAGCGGGGTCGCCTCGAGGGGCAGGAGGGCGCCGAGCGTCTCCCGCCACGGCGCGGCCAGCGGCGTCTCCGGGTCGGGATCGGGCGCGGGACGGTGGCGCTCGAGTGCGTCTCCCCGCTCATCGAGCGTGAGGTGGTCCTCGACCACGACCCCGAGGGCCTCAAGCGACGCCACGTAGCGCCGCGTTCCGCTCCCCGCTTCCACCAGGCGCACGACGCGGTGCTCGCGTCGACGGAGGCCCTGGCACTCGCTCCGGTGGTACGTGCGGCCCTGCCAGGCGACGCGCTCGACGCCGTCCCGGAGCTGGACGACGAGCCCGTCCGGGTGGATCCGCCGCTCGTGGGGCGCGGGCAGCCAGTCGACGGGCACCTCCTCGGACGCGCCCCGCGCGAACGTTCCCTCGGCGTCCGCCAGGAACCGCTGGAGGGCGTCGGGGCTCCCGCTGAAGCGGAAGGAGTCGGTGAGGCTCCAGAAGAGCTGCTCCGTCGGATACGGACCGCGATAGCGCAAGGCCGTCCGGCCCTGGTCCCGCGCGAGCG
Organism: Candidatus Methylomirabilota bacterium; assembly: GCA_036558225.1. Lineage (GTDB taxonomy): Bacteria > Methylomirabilota > Methylomirabilia > Rokubacteriales > DASRDR01 > DASRDR01. The sequence goes on from DATBGA010000103.1 coordinate 16,735, forward strand.
CCGCGAGGAGGTTCAGCAGCGCGGCGCCGGCGCCGGAGGGGAGCCGGCCGGGCTCGGCGACAGGCGGGATCAGGTCCACCGCGTCCCAGGCGACGGCGGCGGCGAGCGTGATCGTCGCCGACGGTCCCCCGGCGGTCGCGCGGACGAGACGGTCCGAGGGCCCCCATTGCGGATGATGCGCGCCGCCCGGGACCATGCCGATACCGCCGCCGTCCGCGAGGCTCACCCACGCCTCGCGAAGCTCGCCCCGCGGGGCGCGATTGAGCGCGACGGTCACGGCGCCGCTCGGGTCGAGCTCGAGGACGCGATGCCGGAGGGGCGCCGCCGGGTCGGGTCGGTAGAGCGCGGTCGAGCCGTAGGGCAGGACGCGCCCGACGGCGAGCCCGTCCGCGAGGATCAGGTCGCCCGCCGGCCCGGCCGCCCGCATCGCGCGCGCGAGGTGTGCGCGGAGCGTCCGCCGGTCGTCACCGTCCAGGCGCTGCGCGGCGGGCGCGTCCAGGCACGGTCCGAGCGCCCGGGGATCGGGCCACGCGGTCGGGGCCGTCTGAGGGTCTGCCATGGCGTCGTGGTCCGCCGGCCGGGACGCTCGCGCCCCGGGCCCGGCTCGATGCGGGATTGTACGCGTCTCCGCGCCCCGCGTCATTGACTTCGGTCGTGTCTCGTGAATAAAATCAACGCGTTACCAGCCGGATCCGGGATCGCCCCAGTCGCAACGCTCAAAGGAGCCCGACGGATGAAGATGCTCGTCCTGGTCAAGCAGGTCCCGGACACCGCCACGCAGGTCAAGGTCGGGAGCGACCCGCGCACGATCGACCAGACCGGCATCACCTGGATCGTCTCCCCCTACGACGAGTTCGCGCTCGAGGAAGCCCTCCGGATCAAGGAGAAGCGGAACCAGGCGGGTGACGAGGTCGTGGCGGTCACCCTGGGCCCGGAGCGCGCCAAGGAGGCGCTTCGCTCGTGCCTGGCGATGGGCGCCGACCGCGCCATCCACGTGAACGACCCCGCCTTCGAGGGCGCGGACACGCTGACCGCGGCCCGGGCCCTCGCGGCGGTCGTGAAGCTCGAGAGCCCGCAGCTCGTCCTGTCAGGCCGCCAGGCGATCGACGACGACATGGGGGCCACGGGCGCCCAGGTGGCGGAGATCCTCGGCTGGCCGTGCATGTCGTGGATCATGGAGGAAGCCGTCGCGGAGGACGTGAGCAGCATCCGTGTGGGTCGGCAGGTGGAAGGCGGCCTCGAGGTCTTCGACGTGCCGCTCCCGTGCGTGGTGACCGCCCAGAAGGGGATGAACGAGCCGCGGTACCCCACGCTCAAGGGGATCATGGGCGCCAAGAAGAAGGAGGTCAAGGAGTGGAAGGCCGCCGACCTCCAGCCGGCCGGGCTCGGCGCCGTCGCGCCCGCGCTGGAGGTCGTGGCGCTCGAGGCCCTGCCGCCGCGCCCGCCGGGGCGCATCCTCACGGGCGACGCGAAGGACATGGCCCGGGAGCTCGTGCGAACGCTCCGCGAAGACGTCAAGGCGATCTGAGGTAGGGGAGACCCCGATGGCAGGCGCGTTCTGGTGCGTGGTCGAGGATGACCGGCAGGGACACCCGAAGAAGGTCACCGCGGAGCTGATCGGCGAGGCGCGTCGCCGGGCCGGCGAGCTCGGGGGCGCGGTCGAGGCGGTGTGGCTCACCGACCGCGCGGCGCCCGAGGGGCTCGAGCAGCTCGCCGGCTGGGGCGCCTCGCGCATCTGGCTGTGGGAGGACGCCGCGCTGGCGCCCTACCGGGGCGAGACGTGGGTGCCGGCGGTCGCCGGGCTCGCCGGTCGCGAGTCGCCGCGCGCGATCTGGGGCGCGGTGACGAGCCGGCACCGGGAGCTGCTGGCGCGGCTGGCGGCGCGCCTCGGGGCGGGGATCGCCGCCGACTGCGTCGCGTTCGGGATCACCGACGGCCAGCTCGTCGCGACGCGGCCCGTCTATGCCGGCAAGCTCATCTCCCGCGTCCGATGGACGACCGGGCCCTCCCTGGCGACCCTGCGCCCGAACGTCTTCAAGGCCGCGGAGGCCGAGGTGGGGCGCGCCCCGGCGGTCGAGCGTCAGAGCCTCGGCGCGGCCGCGCCGGTCACGAAGTTCGTCGAGCGGCGGGAAGAGGCGCAGACGGGCCTCCCGGAGCTGACCGAGGCCGAGATCGTCGTGTCGGGTGGCCGGGGCCTCAAGGGCCCCGAGAACTTCGTGCTGCTGGAGGAGCTGGCCGGGGTCATCGGCGCCGCGGTGGGCGCGTCGCGCGCCGCCGTCGACGCGGGGTGGAAGCCGCACCGCTTCCAGATCGGCCAGACGGGCCGGACCATCTCCCCCAAGCTCTACATCGGCTGCGGGATCTCGGGCGCGATCCAGCACCTGGCCGGGATGCGCACCTCCAAGGTGATCTGCGCCGTGAACAAGGACGCCGACGCGCCGATCTTCAAGATCGCCGACTTCGGCCTCGTCGGGGACCTCTTCGAGGTCGTTCCGCTCCTCACCGAGGAGTTCCGCAAGCTGAAGCGCTGATGGGGGTCAGGCCTTAACTTTGACTTCCGCCCGACCTCCGGCGCGTTCATGTGACGGATTGGCTGGAAGCCAAAGTTAAGGCCTGACCCCGGAGTAAGCATGAAGCTCGAGCTGACGGACGAGCAGCAGATGGTCCAGGGCCTCGCTCGGGAGTTCGCCGAGCAGGAGGTCAAGCCCATCGCGGCCGAGTGCGACCGGGAGTCGCGCTTCCCCCACGCCACCGTGAAGCGGATGGGCGAGCTCGGGCTCCTCGGGATCATGGTCCCGGAGAAGCTCGGCGGGGGCGGCGCCGACATGCTCTCCTACGTTCTCGCCCTCGAGGAGGTCGCGGTCGCCTGCGCCTCTCACGCCGTGGTGATGTCGGTGAACAACTCCCTCGTGTGTGCGCCGCTCGTGAAGGCCGGGACGCCCGCCCAGCACGAGCGGTTCCTGGCGCCCCTGGCCTCCGGCCACGGCCTCGGCTGCTTCGCCCTGACCGAGCCCCAGGCCGGCTCGGACGCGCGGAACCTGACGACCCTGGCGCGCCGCGACGGCGACCACTACGTGCTCGACGGCCGCAAGGTGTTCGTCACCACCGGCCGGGAGTCGACGGTGGCCCTGGTCTTCGCGCAGACGGATCCCGCCAGAGCGCATCACGGGATCTCCGCGTTCCTCATCGAGAAGGGGACCCCCGGGTTCCTCGTCCCCAAGGTGGAGGACAAGCTCGGCCTCCGCGCCTCGGACACGGCCGAGTTCGTGTTCGAGGGCTGCCGCGTCCCCACGGCCAACCGCCTCGGCCCCGAGGGCGGAGGATTCAAGCTCGCCATGGCGGCGCTCGACGGAGGGCGCATCGGCATCGCCGCCCAGGCGGTCGGCATCGCCCGCGCCGCGCTGGAGGCCGCCGTGAGCTACGCGAAGGAGCGGCGCTCGTTCGGGGTGCCGATCGGCCAGCACCAGATGATCCAGTGGATGCTCGCCGACATGGCGACCGGCGTGGACGCGGGGCGCCTCCTCACGTGGCGGGCGGCGGTCCTCTCGGACCGGGGACAGCCGTACGGCACGGCCGCCTCGATGGCCAAGCTCTTCGCCTCCGAGACCGCGATGCGCGTGGCGACCGACGCGATCCAGGTCCACGGCGGGTACGGCTTCATCAAGGACTACCCGGTCGAGCGCTTCTTCCGGGACGCGAAGATCACGCAGATCTACGAGGGGACGTCGCAGATCCAGCGGCTGGTCGTCGCCCGGTCGCTGCTGGAGGATCGATGACCACGACGGAGCAGGCCGGGAGGCCACCCCGGTGACCGAGAAGCGCCGTCACGACGAGCCAGCCGAGCGGAAGCCGGCCTTCGAGACCATGTCCGGCCTGCCCGTCGAGCGGGTGTACACGCCCGCGGACCTCCCGGGCTGGCGGCACCAGGACCGGCTCGGGCTCCCCGGCGAGTACCCGTTCACCCGCGGCGTCTATCCCACCATGTACCGGGGCCGCCTGTGGACCATGCGGATGTTCGCCGGCTTCGGCCGCCCCGAGGACACGAACCGGCGCTTCAAGTTCCTCCTCGAGCAGGGCCAGACCGGCCTCTCGACCGCCTTCGACATGCCGTCCCTCATGGGGTACGACGCCGACCATCCCAAGGCGCGCGGGGAGGTTGGCCGCGAGGGCGTGTCGGTCTCGACGCTCGCCGACATGGAGCGCCTCTTCGAGGGCATCCCGCTCGGCCGGGTCACGACGTCGATGACCATCAACTGCACGGCGTCCGTCATCCTCGCGATGTACCTCGCGGTGGCGGAGCGGCAGGGCGTGCCCTGGACCGAGGTGGACGGCACGATCCAGAACGACATGCTGAAGGAGTTCAGCGCGCAGAAGGAGTGGATCTGCCCCCCGACGCCGGCCGTCCGGATCGTCGTCGACATGATCGAGTTCTGCATGCGGTCGGTCCCGAAATTCCACCCGGTCTCGATCTCGGGCTACCACATCCGGGAGGCGGGCGCGTCGGCGATCCAGGAGCTCGCCTTCACCCTGGCCGACGGGATCGCCTACGTCGAGGCGTGCGTCCAGCGCGGGCTGCCGGTGGACCGCTTCGCGCCGCAGCTCTCCTTCTTTTTCGACATCCATTCGGACTTCTTCGAGGAGGTCGCGAAGCTGCGGGCGGCCCGCCGCATGTGGGCGACGATCATGAAGGAGCGGTTCGGCGCCGCCGACCCGCGCGCCATGCGGCTCCGGATGCACACGCAGACCGCCGGGGTCTCGCTGACCGCCCAGCAGCCCCTCAACAACGTCGCGCGCGTCGCGATCCAGGCGCTGGCCGCCGTGCTGGGCGGGGCGCAGTCCCTGCACACGAACTCCTACGACGAGACGTGGGCGCTCCCGACCGAGGAGGCCGTGACGCTGGCCCTCCGGACCCAGCAGATCATCGCCGAGGAGACCGGGGTGGCCCAGACCGTGGATCCGCTCGGGGGGGCCTACTTCGTCGAGGCGCTCACCGACCGGATGGAGGCGGAGGCCTGGCGGCTCATCCGGAAGGTCGACGAGCTGGGCGGAATGATCCGGGCCCTCGACGCCGGCTTCCCGCAGCAGGAGATCGCGGACTCGGGCTACCGCACGCAGCTCCAGGAGGATGCCGGCGAGCGCGTCGTGGTTGGCGTGAACCGCCACGTCCAGGCGGACGAGCCGCCCATCCCCTACCTCCGCATCGACGAGGCGATCGAGCGCGAGCAGGTCGAGCGCCTCCGCGCCGTCAAGGCGTCGCGGGGCGCGGCCGAGGTCGCGCACCAGCTGCGCCGGGTCGCGGACGCCTGCCGGGGGGGCGAGAACCTCATGCCGGTGCTCGTGGACGCGGTGAAGGCGCACGCCTCCCTCGGGGAGGTCGCCGACGTGTACCGCGAGACGTTCGGACGCTACCGGGAACCCATCATCTTCTGAGAGCCGGCGAGGGACGTTGCCGGAGGAAGGGGGAGCGGTGACGGGCAAAGGGGTGGGAGCGGTTGTGGGGCTCGTGGCGGCGATGGTGGCCGTGCCCGCCGCGCGCGCCGACGTCATCTTCCTGACGAACGGCAACACGATCCAGGTCGATGCCTGGCGGGACGTCGGGGACGCGGTGGAGTTCGCCCGCGGCGGCGGCATCATCCGGATCCTCAAGAGCGACATCAACCGCATCGAGGGGGCGAGCCAGACGCACGACCTCCGGATGTACTCGGCGCCCGCCAGCGCCACCGTGGTCCCGACCGCGAACAACTCCACGGCGGCGATCCGCCAGATGTCGGAGGTCCTCAAGGAGGGAGAGGCGCTGTTCTCCCAGACGGTGCTGGACGCTCAGGCCAAGGCGTCCGCGTTCCGGCGGCTCGGCGAGAAGTGGCGGGCGCTGGAGGTGCCTGGTGACCTGCTGGACCTCTACGGCCGGGCCAGCCGGGCGCTCCAGATGTCGGCGGAGGCCTTCGAGGCCGACTCCGAAGGGACGTCACCGGACTCCAAGGAGCGCATCGAGGCTGCGAAGAAGGCCTTCACGGAGGTAAAGGCCGAGGTGGACCAGCAGTCCAAGGAAGGCTAGGGACGCTGGTGGATTGCGTATTCTGCAAGATCCGGGACGGCCAGATTCCCTCGACGCGCGTGTACGAGGACGACCGCACGATCGCCTTCATGGACATCAATCCCCTGAACGACGGCCACACCCTCGTCATCCCGCGCGCCCACGCGGCCACCCTCTTCGACGCCGACGAGGCGGACCTTCGGGCGGCGATCGCAGCGGCCAAGCGCGTCGCGACGGCCATCCGGGAGGCGCTTCGTCCCGACGGGCTCAACCTCCTGCAGGCGAACGGGGCCGCCGCGTTCCAGTCGGTGCCGCACTTCCATTTCCACCTGGTTCCCCGGTTCACCGGGGATGGGAAGGGCTTCGACTGGCCCATGGTCGCCGGCGACCGTGGGCGCATCCAGGCGGCCGCCGAGAAGATCCGGAAGGCGCTGGCGTGAGGACGCCCGGGCGCGCAACCGGCGGACTTCGATGACCGGGCGCAAGCTGCGGATCCTCGTGGGGAAGCCCGGCCTGGACGGCCACGACCGGGGCGCGAAGATCGTGGCGCGGGCGCTTCGGGACGCGGGCATGGAGGTCGTCTACACGGGCCTCCACCAAACCCCCGAGGAGATCGTCGCGACGGCGATCCAGGAGGACGTCGATGCCATCGGACTGTCGGTCCTGTCCGGCGCCCACAACTACCTGTTCGGCCGGGTCCTGGAGCTCCTCCGCGAGAGGGGCGTCGACGACGTGCTCGTCTTCGGCGGGGGCATCGTTCCCCCCGACGACATCGCGCGCCTGAAGGCGGAAGGCGTCCGCGAGATCTTCACGCCCGGCACGTCGACGCGCGACATCGTCGCCTTCGTGAACGCGAACGTCCGCTCCGCCCGCGCCTGACGCGCCTCTCCCGCTCGTCTCTCACGCCGCCGCCGGATCCAGGCCGGCGTGGTGGGTCTTCCCGATCGGGTGTACGGTGAGAGGGGCCTGAGGTCATGGACGCTGTCGACGAGCTCCCGCGGAACCCGAACGGACAGGTGATGACAGCGCTCCTGGGGCGATCGGCATGATCTGGAGGCTGACCCTCGGCATCCTCTGCCTCCTGTTCGGCGCCGAGGAATTCGTGCGCACGGGCCCGGCCGCGGCGGAGGTGGTGCGACATCCCTCCGACCTCGTGGACGCCCTGCTGGCGGGCGACGGCAGCGCCGGGCCGTGGCTGCTCGCCGCGTACGGTCTCCTCATGGTGGTGCGGGCCTTCTCGGTCGGGCGGGAGGGCTGAGGCCGCCGGCCGGCCTCAAGCCAGGCGACCGGCGATGGACTTCGAGCTGACGGCCGAGCAGGAGCTGGCGCGGCGCACCGCCCGGGAGTTCGCGGAGGCCGAGATCGCGCCGGTCATCGCCCGCTACGACGAGGCCGAGGAGTTCCCGGCGGAGGTCGTCGCGAAGCTGGGCGCGCTCGGGTTCCTGGGAGCGCTGTTCCCGCCCGAGTACGGCGGCGCCGGCCTCGACTACGTCGCGTACGCGCTCGTCGTGGAGGAGCTGTCCCGCGTGGACGGCTCCGTGGGTATCACGATGTGGGCCCACAACTCGCTCTGCACGAACCACATCTTCAGCGTCGGCACCGCGGCGCAGCGCGAGCGGTACGTGCCGCCGCTCGCACGGGGCGAGGTGCTCGGCGCCTGGGGCCTGACCGAGCCGGGCTCCGGATCGGACGCCGCGGCGATGCGGACCCGGGCGGTCGAGGGGGACGAGGCCTTTGTGCTCGACGGCACGAAGGCCTTCATCACGAACGCGAGCGTCGCCGGGACGGCGGTCGTCATGGCCAAGACCGACCCGGCCGCGGGCGGCCGCGGGGTATCCGCGTTCATCCTGGAGAAGGGGACGCCGGGCTTCCGGCCCGGCCAGCGCTACAAGAAGCTCGGGCTCCACGCCTCCGACACGGCGGAGCTCGTCCTGGAGGGCGCTCGGGTCCCGAAGGCGAATCTGCTGGGCGAGCGCAACCGCGGCTTCCAGGACGCGAAGAAGGTGCTGGAGGGCGGCCGGATCGCCATGGCCGCGATGGCCGTGGGGCTCGCGCAGGGCGCGCTCGACCAGGCCGTCCGGTACGCCAAGGAGCGCCAGGCGTTCGGCCAGCCGATCGGGCACTTCCAGGGGATCCGGGCGATCCTCGCCGATCTCGCGACCGAGCTCGAGGCCGCGCGCCTCCTCACCCTTCGCGCGGCGTACGGCAAGGACCAGGGCCGTCCCGTGATGCGAGAGGCGTCCATGGCGAAGGTCTTCGCCTCGGAGGTCGCGGTGCGCTGCGCGACCAAGGCCGTCCAGGTCCACGGCGGCTACGGCTACACGCGCGACTTCCCGGTGGAGCGCTTCTACCGGGACGCCAAGCTCTGCGAGATCGGCGAGGGGACGTCCGAGGTGCAGCGCATGGTCATCGCGCGACACCTCCTCGAGTCACGCTAGGACGCGGGGCCTACGTGGATCGGACGAAGACCGTGGTCACGCCGGAGCGCTACGCCTCGGGCATGACCTTCGACGAGTACCTGCGGTACGTGGCCACTCCCGAGAACCTCCGCCGCGAGGGCTCGCCGGCCGGCGAGACGCGCCGGGACTGGAGCGAGTGGATGCGGAGCTGGTACCACGCCCTGCGCCTGTCCGACGCGCAGACGGCGGCCATCCGCTGGCTGGCGGCCCAGCCAGATGGGCCGCGGCGGATCCTTGCCATCTCCGAGGAGTGGTCCTCGGACTGCCGGCGTGACATCCCCATGCTGAAGCACCTCGCCGAGGCGGGGGGCCTGGAGCTCCGGATCTTCCGCCGCGACGGGCAGCGATTCAGCCAGAGCCAGCGGCCCAGTCTGGCCGAGGCGCCCGACAGCAACGCGGACCTCATGGCCGAGTTCCTGAACGAGAAGCGAGGGCAGACCTGGCAGTCGATCCCCGTGGCCGTCTTCTACACCGAGGACCTGCGCTACCTCTACCACTACATCGAGAAGCCCGCGATCTACGACAAAGACCGGCTGGTGTACGGACACATCCGGACGCCGCGAGCGGGAGAGGCGGCGGAAGCGACGAAGGCCCGGGCCGACCGCGAGTTCGGGGCTCTCCAGGCGTCGCCGTTCTTCCGCATTTGGGCCTCGGCCGCGGCCGACGAGATTCTCTCCGCGCTCCACGAGCGGGTCGTCCTCGGCCCGCGCGCGTGAGCCGCGGCCGTCCGGCGGGCCCGGCCGGCCGTTCAGGGCGCCGCAGGGGCCGGAACGACTGGAACTTCCGCGCGACGACGGCGGCTCCCGGCGGCCGTGCTAGGGTAGATCGCGGTGAAGCTCATCGGCGCGCACGTCCGGTACGAGGCCGTGGACGGCGTGGGGCGGATCACCCTCACCCGGCCGCAGGTGCTGAACGCGCTCGACCCGCAGCTCGCGGCGGATCTGGCGGCGGCCGTCGCCGCCGCCGAGAGCGATCCCGACGCCTGGGTGATCGTGGTCACGGGCGAGGGGCGGGCCTTCTCTTCCGGGATGGACCGCAAGGCCCTGTCCGCCGGGACCGTCGGGGAGCCGTTCTTCCGCGACTGGATCCGGGCGCTGAACGGTCTCGAGGACATGGGGAAGCTGGTCGTCGCGGCCATCCGCGGCTACTGCCTCGGCGGCGGCCTCCAGCTCGCCCTCGCCTGCGACCTCCGGCTGTGCGCGGCCGACGCGGTGCTGGGGCTCGGGGCGACCCGCCACGGGCTCATCCCGGACGGGGCAGTGCTCCGCCTCGCCCGCGTCGTGGGGCTCGGCCGAGCCAAGGAGCTCGCGCTCCTGAACGACCAGCTGACGCCGGAGCAGGGGTTGGCGATGGGACTCGTGACCTGGGTCGTCCCGGTCGACGCGTTCGAGGCCGAGCTCCGGCGCGTGCTCGACAGGTGCCTCGAGGCCGCCCCCACCGCGGCCCGCCACACCAAGCGCCTTCTGCTGGCCTCCTTCCACGAGGATCCCCGCGAGCTGATCGACGAGGTCGTCGCCGCGCAGATGGAGTGCATGCGGTCGTGGGAGCTCGGTGAGGCCAACCGGGCCTGGGACGAGCGGCGCGACGCTCGCTTCTTCCCGCCGCCGCCCGGGGTCTGAGCCGGTGGGCCACCCCTTCGACGAGGGCCTCGAGCGTCGGGAGGCCAACCACGCGCCGCTGACCCCGCTGAGCTTCCTCGCGCGTGCGGCCGCCGTCTACCCGGGAAAGCCCGCGGTCCTGCACGGCGAGCGTGCCTTCAGCTACGCGGAGCTGTACGCGCGGTCGCGGCGTCTGGCCTCCGCGCTCTCGCGGCGCGGGATCGGGGTGGGGGACACGGTGGCGATCATGGCCCCGAACGTACCGGCCATGCTCGAGGCCCACCACGGCGTGCCGATGGCGGGGGCCGTGCTGAACGCGCTCAACTACCGGCTGGACGCCCGGACCATCGCCTTCATTCTCCAGCACGCGGACGCGAAGCTCCTGATCACCGACGCCGAGTTCTCCGACACGGTGGGGCCGGCGCTCGACGCGCTGCCACGGAAGATCGCCGTCGTCGACATCGTCGACGCCCTCGCCGATCCGGGCCGCGGAGGGACGCGCGTGGGCGCGACCGACTACGAGGCGCTCCTCGCCGAGGGCGACCCCGAGCACGAGTGGCCGCGCCCGGCGGACGAGTGGCAGGCGCTGGCGCTCCTCTACACGTCCGGGACCACCGGGAATCCCAAGGGGGTCGTGTATTCGCATCGCGGGGCGTACCTGAACGCTCTCGGGAACGCGCTCGCGTTCGGGCTCACGCCCCGGTCCGTCTACCTCTGGACCCTCCCGATGTTCCATTGCAACGGCTGGACCTATCCGTGGGCGGTGACGGCGGTCGGGGGCACGCACGTCTGCCTCCGCAAGGTCGATCCGGCGCTGATCTTCCGCCTGATCCGGCGTCACGGCGTCACGCATCTCTGCGGGGCGCCGGTGGTGCTCACCGCGCTGATCCACGCGCCGGAGGAGGCGAAGATCCGGCCGGACCACGTGGTCGAGGTCGCGACCGGCGGGGCGGCCCCGCCGTCGGCGGTCATCGCGGCGATGGAGTCCATGGGCTTCCGGGTGACGCACCTCTACGGGCTGACCGAGTCCTACGGCCCGGCCACGATCTGCGCCTGGCAGCCCGGGTGGGACGGGCTTTCCCTCGAGGAGCGGGCGGTCCACGCGGGACGGCAGGGCGTGGCGTACCCGACGCTCGACGGGCTCATGGTCGCCGACCCGGTGACGCTTGCGCCGGTGCCCCGGAACGGGAGCACGTTGGGCGAGGTGATGCTGCGGGGCAACACGGTGATGAAGGGATACCTGCGGAATCCCGCCGCCACCGAAGAGGCGTTCCGCGGCGGTTGGTTCCACACCGGAGACCTGGCGGTGTGGCACCCGGACGGCTACATCGAGATCAAGGACCGGTCGAAGGACGTCATCATCTCCGGCGGCGAGAACGTCTCCTCGCTCGAGGTGGAGGAGGTCCTCTACCGGCACCCCGCCATCATGGAGGCCGCCGTGGTGGCGAAGCCGGATCCCAGGTGGGGCGAGACGCCCTGCGCGTTCGTCACCCTCAAGCCCGAAGCGGCGCCCGTCGCGGCCGCGGACGTCATCGCCTGGTGCCGCGAGCACCTCGCGCACTTCAAGGCGCCGCGCGCCGTCGTGTTCGGGCCGCTTCCCAAGACCTCGACCGGGAAGATCCAGAAATATGTCCTGCGCGAGCAGGCGAAGGCGGTGGAATGATGAACATCGCGAGCATCCTGGCGCGGAAGGGTGGCAAGGTCGCCACGTGCCGTCCGGAGCAATCCATCCGGCAGGCCCTGGCGCTCCTGGCCGAGCACAACATCGGCGCGCTCGTCGTCGTGGACGAGACGGCGGCGCCGGCGGGCATGCTGTCCGAGCGGGACATCGTCCGCGAGGCTGCCCGGGACGAGCGGCTCTTCGCGCGACGCGTCGGCGAGATCATGACGCGCGACGTGATCGTCGGCGTGCCCGAGGACGACCTCCGGGCGGTCCGGCACACGATGACGGAGCGCAGGATCCGGCATGTGCCCGTCGTGGTGGAGGGACGCCTGGTCGGCATCGTCTCGATCGGCGACGTCGTCAAGGCCGAGCTCGACCAGTACCTCGGCGAGGTGGAGACCCTCCAGACGCAGATCGGGGTCAGACTTTGACTTCCCGACATTTCGCGTCCGAGCCGCGCTACCGCAAATGCCTGGAAGTCAAAGTCTGACCAGCACCTGGCCTCTGACCCCATGACGCTCCGTGTCGCCGTCATCGGCGCGGGGCCGGCCGGCTTCTACACGGCGGAGCAACTCTTCCGGCAGCCGGGCCTCGCGGTCGAGGTGGATCTCTACGACCGCCTGCCGACGCCCTACGGCCTGGTGCGCTTCGGGGTGGCCCCGGATCACCAGAAGATCAAGAGCGTCACGGCCGCCTTCGACAAGACGGCCGCCCACCCGGGGTTCCGGTTCTTCGGGCACGTCGAGCTCGGGAAGGACGTGACGATCGAGGACCTCCGGGCGCACTACCACCAGATCGTCTACACCACGGGCGCCCAGACGGACCGCCGCATGGGCGTTCCCGGCGAGGATCTCCGAGGCAGCCACCCCGCGACCGACTTCGTGGCCTGGTACAACGGGCATCCCGACTACCGCGAGCACCGGTTCGACCTCTCGCAGGAGCGGGTGGCGGTCGTCGGGGTCGGCAACGTCGCGGTCGACGTGGTGCGGATCCTGTGCCGGACGACCGAGGAGCTGGCGGCAACCGACATCAGCGACGATGCGCTGGCCGCGCTGCGGGAGAGCCGCGTGCGCGAGGTCTTCCTCCTCGGCCGGCGGGGCCCCGCCCAGGCCGCCTTCACCAACCCGGAGATCCGGGAGCTCGGCGAGCTCCCCGGCGCCGACGTGGTCGCGCGGCCCGACGAGGTCGAGCTCGACCCCCTCACGCGCGCGGAGCTCGAGAAGAGCGCCGACCGGGGCACGCTCAAGAAGGTCGAGATCCTGCGCGAGTACGCGCGCCGGGCGCCGTCGGGGAAGCCCCGCATCCTGATCGTCCGCTTCCTGGTCTCGCCGGTGGCGCTCCACGGCGGGGAGGGCGGGGAGGTCGTCGGTCTCCGCGTCGTCCACAACGAGCTCCAGGCGACGGCGGCGGGCACGCTCCAGGCCCGCCCCACCGACCGGTTCGAGGAGCTCTCCGCGGGGCTCGTGTTCCGGTCGGTCGGGTACCGGGGGGTGCCGATCCCCGGCGTGCCCTTCAACGACGCCTGGGGCGTGATCCTGAACGACAAGGGCCGCGTCCTCGAGCCGGAGACCCGCGAGCCCCGGGTCGGGGAGTACGCGGCGGGATGGATCAAGCGCGGCCCCACCGGCGTCATCGGCACGAACAAGCCCGACGCTGCGGAGACGGTGGCGTGCATGGTGGAGGACGCCGGCCGGGACCGCCTGCTGGCGCCCTCCGAGCCGGAATCGGGCGCCGCCCTGGCGCTGGTCCAGCAGCGCCAGCCCCAGCACGTCTCGTGGGCCGACTGGCAGCGGCTCGACACCCTGGAGGTCGCGCGCGGTCGGGCCGCCGGGCGCCCGCGCGTGAAGTTCACCCGCGTGGAGGAGATGCTCGCCGCGCTCGGGCGGTGAGCCCGCGCGCCGGCCCCCCGGCGCACGGCGCGGGCAGGGCCCGGCTCTTGAATCCCCGGCGGGCGGGGGCGTAGCATCTGGAGCAAGTCCTCGAGGCCGGGCTCTCGCTCCCGTACACACCGTCCAGAGCCGTCCGGTACCGGGCGTCCGGGTCCGACGGCGACAAAGGAGACGCGGATGACTCGACAGCGCTTGAGTCGACGGCAGTTCGTTCGGGCGGCCGGAGCGGCGGCGGGGGCGGCCACGCTCGGGGCGAACATCATCATCCCGGGGCGGGCCCGGGCGGCGAAGACGCTCAAGATCCTGCAGTGGGTCCACTTCGTGCCCCCCTACGACGATTGGTTCAACAAGAAGTACACGAAGGAGTGGGGCGCGAAGAACGACACCGAGGTGATCGTCGACAACATCGGACTGGCGCAGATCAATGCCCGCGCCAACGCCGAGGTCGCCGCGGGGAAGGGGCACGACATCGTCCAGTTCAACTGGCCGCCGCCCGCCTTCGAGCAGCAGGTCGTGCCGATGAACGACGTGTACCAGGAGCTGGAGAAGAAGCTCGGCAAGCCGATCGATCTCTGCATCAAGAGCACGTACAACCCGAAGACGAAGAACTACTTCGCGCTGTCGCCGTCGTTCACGCCCGACCCCGTCAACTATCGCCAGGACCTCTTCGGGCAGGTCGGCCTGCCGAACGGGCCCAAGAGCTGGGATGAGGTCCGGAGCGCAGGCGCGAAGATCAAGAAGGACACCGGCCACCCGGTGGGCATCGGCCTCGCGCAGGAGATCGACACCGCGATGGCGATGCGGACGATCATGTACGCGTGGGGCGCCCACGAGCAAGACCAGGTGGGCAACCCGACGCTCAAGTCGAAGCAGACGCTGGACGCGCTGAAGTTCGTGAAGGCCCTCTACGAGGAGACCATGACCCCGGAGGTCTTCACCTGGGACGCCTCGTCCAACAACCGGGGAGTCGTCTCCGGGAAGCTCTCCCTCGTCCTGAACGCCATCTCGACGACGCGCACGGCGGAGAAGGAGAACCCGGAGATGTCGCGCCAGATCCAGCTGACGAAGGCGCTGGCGGGGCCGGTCCGGGCCATCGGGCTCGAGCACGTCATGCAGTGCTGCGTCGTGTGGAAGTTCGCCGAGAACGCCGAGGGCGCCAAGAAGTTCCTGATCGACTACGTGACGAGCTTCCGGGACGCGTTCGTTGCCGGCGAGTTCTACGACTTCCCCTGCTTCCAGAAGACGGTCCCGGACCTCGCCAAGCTCATCGCCCACGACCCGAAGGCGCAGCCGCCCGACAAGTACAAGGTGCTCGAGGACGTGCTGAACTGGGCGACCAACGTCGGCTACCCGGGCTACGCCACCGCGGCCATCGACGAGGTCTACAGCACGTGGGTGCTGAACACGATGTTCGGCAAGGTCGCGGCCGGCCAGGCCACCCCGGAGGCGGCGCTCGACGAGGCCGACGCGGCCTGCAAGCGCATCTTCGGCAAGTGGAAGGAGAAGGGGCTGGTCTAGACCCTTCGCGGCCCACCGGATCCTGGCGGGGGGCTCCGGACGCCGGAGCCTCCCGCCGTGTTCTGCGACCATGAGCATCCTCGAGCGCGAGACCGCGGCGGGCGCCCTCGGCCATCGGCGCGGGCGGTCCCTGGCCGACCGCCCGGGGTGGCTCGGCGCCTTCATGATCGGCCCCGCCGTCCTCTACATCCTGCTGGTCGTCGGGATACCCTTCGTCCTGGCGCTCTACTACAGCGTCAGCGACATCACGGCCGGCAGCCGGAGCCTCAACTTCGTCGGGCTGAAGAACTTCGCCGCCATCGTCGGGACGAGTCAGTTCCGGACGGCGCTCCGGAACACCTTCATCTTCGCTGTCGTCTCCCAGGCGATCGTGCTCGTGGGAGCGAACATCCTGGCGCTCGCCCTCATGCGCGACTTTCCGGGCAAGTGGATCGTGCGCTTCCTCCTGCTGCTACCCTGGGTGGCGCCGATCTCGCTGGGGACGATCGGGTGGCTCTGGATCTTCGACTCGATCTACAGCGTGATCAACTGGACTCTCCAGGCCATCGGGCTCATCCGGCCGGACAACTGGCCGATGTGGCTCGGCATTCCGTACCTGGCGATGGGCTCCGTGATCACGGTGCACGTGTGGCGGCTTCTCCCGCTGGCCACGATCATCCTGCTGGCCGGCCTGTCCTCGATCCCGAAGGAGATCCACGAGGCGGCGCGCGTGGACGGGGCCGGCTTCTGGCGCCAGCATTTCCGCATCACGTTGCCGCTCGTGCGACCCATCATGCTGGTCGCCCTCCTGTTCGGCCTCATCTTCGCCTTCACCGACATGATCGTGATCTTCGTGCTGACGCGGGGTGGGCCGTACGACACCACGCAGGTCCTAGCGAGCCTCGCGTTCTTCACCGGCATCCAGGGCGGCGATCTCGGCACCGGCGCCGCGATCGCGGTGTTCCTGTTCCCGCTGCTGCTGGCGGTCGCCGTGCTGTTCCTGCGGGTCGCGCGGCGCGCCGAGGTGACCTGAGCCGTGCGGCCGGGCGCGGGGAAGCGGCTCTTGGCCGGCGGCGCTCGCTTCGTGATCGTGGCCGCGTTCACGGTCTTCTCGGCGTTCCCCTTCTACTGGATGCTGATCACGACGTTCAAGCGGAACAGCGACCTGCTCCGGCGCGAAAATAACCCGTTCCTCTACAACGAGCCGCCGACGCTCGAACACCTGCGCGTGCTGTTCTTCGAGACCTTGTACGGTCGGTGGCTCCTCAACACGGCGTTCGTCGGCGTGCTGGTCGTGGCCATCACGCTGCTCCTGGCGCTGCCCGCCGGCTACGCGCTGGCGCGGCTCACCGGGCGCTGGGGCGAGCAGCTCGGCATCGGGATCTTCCTCACGTACCTGGTGCCGTCGACGCTCCTCTTCATCCCGTTGTCTCGCGTCATCGCCATTCTCGGGCTCCAGGACTCGCTGTGGTCTCTCGTCCTGGTCTACCCGTCGTTCACGATCCCGTTCTGCACCTGGCTGCTCATGGGGTTCTTCAAGGCGATCCCCGGAGATCTCGAGGAGGCGGCCATGATCGACGGCTGCAGCCGCTTCGGCGCCTTCCGCCGGGTCGTGATCCCGATCTCGGTCGCCGGCGTCCTCACCGTCATCATCTTCGCCTTCACGCTGGTGACGCAGGAGTTCGTCTACGCCATGACGTTCATCTCCGGCGTGCGGCAGTTCACCGTGAGCGTGGGCGTGCCGACCTTCCTCGTCCGCGGTGACGTCTACTTCTGGGGCTCGCTGATGGCCGGCTGCTTCATCGCGAGCGTCCCGGTCGCGATTCTCTACAACTTCTTCGTCGACCGCTTCGTCGCCGGCTTCACGGTGGGGGCCATCAAGTAGAGCCGGAGGGCTCCCCCGCCCACCCGGCGGTCTCGCGGGCCGGGCTCCCCGGGTCGGCCCGTCACACCTAGGGACGCAGCCGGTAGAAGCGGAAGAGGTCGTTCGCGACGGGGAGCACTTCGGTGGTCCGGAGGCCGGCCTCGGCCGCATAGCGCCGGAGGGTTTCCGTGCGCATGACGGTGCCGGTGGCCGCCGACGGCTGATCGGCCATCCCGGCCGGAAGGCAGCACAGGACGCTGAAGCCGTACATGAGGCGCTCGACCTGGTCACCGGGGGCGAGGAAGACGTCGGCCACCCGCTCGTCGACGACGAGGACCGAGCCCCCCGCCGCCAGCATGTGGCGGCACGCACGCAGGACGTCCACGGGCCGGGACATGTCGTGGAGCGACTCGAAGATCGTCACGAGGTCGTATCGACCCGCCAGGGCGGGGTCGGCGGCGTCGCGGGTCGCCAGCGTGATGCGATCCGCGAGCCCGGCCTTCGCCACGTTCGCCCGCCCCAGGTCGATCGACGGGCCGTCGAGGTCGAGCCCGTCGACTCGCACCTTCGGATAGGCCCGCGCGATCCCGATCGCCGACCAGCCGGCGCCGCACGCCACGTCGGCCACGCGCGCGGGCGGGTCGGCCTGGAGGCGGTGGTGGAGGTCCGGAACGGCGGGCAGCCACTCCTCGCCGAGGAGCCGGAGGAACGCGGGCCGGTTCTGGGCCGCCTGCGCCTCGCGGACGTCCGCGCCGAACGCGGCCCACGACACGCCCCCGCCCGTCCGGAACGCCTCCAGCAGGGCGGGCATGGCCCGGATGACCCCGATGCCGAACTGCGCGAGCGGCGCCATGGCGGACAGGCTCTCCGGATCGACCAGGACGTCAGCGTGTCCGGGGGGGAGGGAGTAGCGCCGGGCCTCCGGCGGGCGGGCGGCGTCGTCAACCTCGAGAAGCCCGCTGACGGCCTGCTGCTCGAGCCACTCCCGCGCGTAGCGCTCGTGGGTCCCGGTCGCGAGCGCGAGCTCCGCCGGAGTCGCCGGGCCCAGGTCCTGGAGCGCCCGGTAGAGACCGAGCCGGTCTCCCATGTAGACGGCGCCGAGGTCCATGAGGCCGAGGGTCGCATCGAACAGGCGGCCGGCGAGGGCGTCCCGCCGGGCAGTCCGGTCGGTAGTGTCCGAGGACAGCATGATCAGGCCTCCGCAAGGGGATGGTCGAGTATAGGCGAGCCGACGCCGCGAGGACCAGACGACAGTCGGGTGGCCCACTGGCGGGCAGCCGTGCCTCGTAAGTCCGCGTCCTGCTTGACAGCCGTCGCGCGGCTCCGCTACACTTTCCCAACCTTCCGGGACTCTCGGGCATCGGAGGTCCACCGTCGGGCCTCCCCCCGTGCCCCCGGCCAATGCGACGGCTCCGAGGCGGGTGAGTGCCAGAGATCGAGCTTCTCGCCACCGGCGAAGGCGACTATCGGCTGCACGACCCGGACGCCCTCCGGGCGTGGATGCGCGACCGGAAGCGGCGCGACCTCGTCGACAAGACGACGACCGCCGCGGAGGCCGTGGGCCGTCTCGTGGCCGAC
>DATBGA010000104.1:0-28547 GCA_036558225.1 Candidatus Methylomirabilota bacterium
CGACGCGCTTCGCCTCCGACGGCTATCAGGTCGAGGTGCCGGCGTACATGCAGGAGATCGTCGCCGAGCTGACGCACCTCGCCCGCCGGAGCCCCGAGATCAGCCAGCGGAGCGGGGTCAGCGTCCGCGTCTCGATCTGCAACCACGAGAACCTCGTGTCGAACGCCCTCCGCCGGGCCGTACGCCTCCGCGAGCCGCTGGCGGTGCCCCGGGTCTCGGACCTCGGGGCGACGCTCGCGTCCACGGCCGGGAAGATCGAGCTCGAGACGGCGGGGGACGGAGACGAGGGGAAGGTGGTCGAGCGCCTCACCCAGAAGGCCGTCCTCACCGTCTTCAACCGGCACTTCCAGCCCGCCCTGTTCGCCGAGCTCCTGGAGGCGTTCGGCCGCGGGCTCACGTGGGAGGTGGGCGAGACGATGCCCGCCGCCGACTACGAGCGCCAGGCCAGCCGGGCTTCGGGCTTCGGCGCGGCGATGTCGCGCCTCGGCGCGAGCGGGCACCCGGCCCGCGTCGCTGCCGCGGTTGAGTTCGTGCTCGAGGGCCTCCACCTGAACCGGAAGCTCAACAAGGACCGGGGCGCCGGCGGACCCCGCTACAAGGCGTGAGGAGCCGCTACTCCCGCTGGGACGGCTCCCAGTCGCTCCCCGACTTCGACGCCGACGACCTCCTGGCGGCGATGGCGGACGACCTCGTCGCCGACGGTGACCTCCGGCGCGCGCTCGAGCGGCTCCTGCGGCAGGGCTTCCGCACCCGTGACGGAGAGCAGGTCCCGGGCCTGCGCGACCTCCTGGAGCGGTTGCGCCGGCAGCGCCAGGCGCTCCTCGATCGGCACGACCTGGGGGATGTCCTCGGCGACCTGCGGAAGCAGCTCCAGGACGTCCTCCACACCGAGCGCCAGGGGATCGACCGCCGCGTCGAGAGCGCGCGGCAAGCGGCCAAGGACGGCCCGCCCGAGGCCGAGGCGCACCGCCAGGAGCTCGAGCGCATCGCGGCCGAGCGTCGCGCCGCGCTCGACGCGCTGCCGGAGGACCTCGGCGGCGCCGTCCGCGGCCTCCAGGACTACCAGTTCGTCGATCCCGAGGCCTGGCAGAAGTTCCAGGAGCTGATGCTCCGGCTCCGTCAGGAGATGACGCAGAGCCTGTTCGGCCAGCTGAAGCAGGGGCTCCAGGGCATGGGCTCCCAGGGGACGGACGGCCTCCGCGAGATGCTGGGCGACCTCAATCGCCTCCTGCGCCAGCAGGCCGCGGGCGGTCAGCCCGACGTCCGCGGATTCATGGACCGCTGGGGCGAGATGTTCCCGGGGGTCCAGAGCCTCGAGCAGCTCCTCGAGCGGCTGGCGCGCCAGTCCGCGCAGCTCCAGTCGCTTTTGGAGAGCCTCACGCCGGAGCAGCGCCGCGAGCTTGAGGAGCTGCAGCAGGCGATGCTCGACGACCCGGGGACGCAGGAGGCGCTCGTCGAGCTCGGCGAGCACCTCGACCGGCTCGGCCTCGGCCAGCGCGCGCGACGGTATCGGACCCAGGGGGAGACGCCGCTCTCGCTCCAGGAGGCGCTCCGGCTCATGGAGGAGCTCCACGGTCTCGACCGGCTGGAGCAGGACCTCCAGGATGCCGAGCGGACCGGTCGGGTGGAGCGGGTCGACCCCGGGGCGGTGCGGGAGGCGCTGGGCGAGCAGGCGGGGGAGGAGGCAGAGGCGCTCCGGCGCCTCGCCGAGGCCCTCAAGGCCGCGGGCTACCTCGAGCAGCGGGGGCGCCAGTGGGTGCTCACGCCCCACGCCATCCGCAAGATCGCCCAGCGTGCCCTCGCCGAGGTGCTCGGCCAGCTCCGGCGGGACCGGCCGGGCCGCCATCCCGTCGACGCGCGCGGGGCCGGCGGCGATCCGACGGACGAGAGCAAGGCGTACGAGTTCGGCGACCCGTTCCTGCTGGACCTCCGCGAGACGCTGGGCAGCGCGCTCCGGCGGCAGGGCCCGGGCCTCCCGCTCTCCCTCGAGCCGGCCGACTTCGCGGTCCGCCGCACCGAGCTCTCCACGCGGTGCGCCACCGCGCTCCTCCTCGACATGAGCCGCTCGATGATCTATCGCGGATGCTGGACCGCGGCCAAGAAGGTCGCGCTCGCGCTCCACGCGCTCATCCGCGCTCAGTACCCGCAGGACGCACTCTACGTGATCGGGTTCTCGCTCTACGCGCGCCAGCTCGACGCCGACGAGGTGCCGGGCGTCGTCCTCACCGACCGCCACTACGGGACGAACATGCAGCACGCGCTGCTCCTGGCGCGGCAGCTGCTGGCGCGCCACCGGGGCGGGAACCGCCAGGTGGTCATGATCACGGACGGCGAGCCCACCGCGCACCTTGAGGGCAGCGAGGCGTACTTCGACTATCCCACCACCCGCCGGACCTGGCAGCTCACCCAGGCCGAGGTGCTGCGGTGCGCGCGCGAGGGCGTCACCATCAACACCTTCATGCTCGAGGACAGCCCCGGGCTGGTCCGCTTCGTCAGCGAGATGTCGCGGATCAACCGGGGTCGCGCGTTCTTCGTCCAGCCCGACCGGCTGGGCGAGTACGTTCTCGTGGACTACCTCGCCCGGAAGCAGAAGCGCGTCGGGTGACGGGCGGAGCCCGCCTCCAGGCGCTCCTGGACGAGGGCGTCGGGACCGGCGTCTTCCCGTGCGCGGCCGCAGTCGTGCTCCTGCGCGGCCGACGCGTCTTCGAGGGCGTGGCCGGCGGCGCGACGCTCCGCACCGTCTTCGATCTCGCCTCGCTGACGAAGGTCCTCGCCACGACGGCGGCGTTCCTGGCGCTGTGGCGGGATGGCGCCGTCCACCCGGGGACGCCGGTCGCGCACGTCGTCCCGGAGGCGGCGGTCGGCCGGGCCGGGACCACGGTGGCCGACCTCCTCGCGCATCGTGCGGGACTGCCGGCGTTCCTCCCGCTGTTCGCGCCGATCGTCCGGGCGACGCCCGAGCTCCTCGAGCCCGACTGCCCCGCGCGCATTCGGTCGACGGCACGCGCCGAGGTGACAGCGCAGGCCCTGGCGGTCGCGCCGACCGCGACGCCTGGCAAGCGCTACGAGTACAGCGACCTGGGCTTCATCCTGCTCGGCGAGCTCCTGGGGCGCGTGGCGGAGCGCTCCCTGGACGTCCTCACCGCCGAGCGCGTCGCGAGACCGCTTGGCCTGGGACTCGGCTTCCATCGCGTGTCCGCCCGCGAGACGTGGACGCCGCCGGATGCGGGGCGTGCGGGAGAGGCCGGAGGGCTCGTGATCGCGGCGACGGGGCGCACGCGCCCCCGGGAGCCGGCGCCGGGGCAGGAGGGGCTCTGGGAACCGTTTCCTCCGCACGCCTCGCCGGCCGGTGACGTCGACGACGACAACGCCTGGGCCATGGACGGCGTCGCGGGCCACGCCGGCCTGTTCGGCACCGCGGCAGACGTCGCCGCGTTCGGCCAGGCGGTCCTGGACGAGCGCGCGGGTGCCGGGCGTCTCGCTCCGGCCGGCCACTGGGCAGAGGCGCTCCGGCGCGACACGGCGACGCCCGGGAGCACGTGCGGCCTCGGCTTCCACACGCGGGCCCCGGGCGATCCCGCGGGCGAGAGTTCGGCCGGCGGGCTCGTGGGGATGGTGGCGCCGGGCGCCGTCGGCCACGTCGGGTTCACCGGGACGAGCCTCTGGGTCGACCTCGGGCGCAGTCTGGTGGTCGCCCTCTGCACGAACCGAATCGCCGGTCCCCGCGGACGCGCGGAGGTACGGATCCGCGAGTTCCGCCCGCGCTTCCACGACGCAGCCGTCGAGGTCGCGGTCGGGACCTCGCCGTGACGCGCGAGGGCCGAGGTCCGGGGATCCCGGGCGCCGCCTCCGCTATTGCCGCTTCACGTTGAAGAAGATCTCCCGGGACGCGTGGCGCTGGTCGATGCTCGCGCGGCCCGTCGCGACCAGGACGTACAGGATGTTGAGGGCGGCCAGCGCCGAGGGCACGAGGCGCCGGTTCCTCGTGCGGTCGTAGACGAGCCTGGCGGTCAGGCCCCGCTGGCCCCGGAGCCGGCGGGCGAGCCGGTCGACGGCCGACTTGCCGACGAGGTTGAAGTTGCCGGCCGCCCGCTTGCGGCTGGAGAGGGACATGACGAAGTAGTGGCGGGCGCTGGACAGCACGTAGTACTGCTGGCGCTTGCCGAGCACCTCGCCGTGGAAGATCAAGCCGCGCGTGAGGCTCGTGACGTTGAGCTTCGTCGTCGCCATGGGCGTCACCCTCCTGTGTGGGATACCGCGGCTCGAGGTTCCGGCCGCCACTCGTAGGGGATGTCCGGCACTTCTCCTCGTTCCCGGAGCCGTCGCCGAACGCGATTGCTCCGAATCCGCGCGACTCGCAGAACCGCCGAGCCCGCTGGTTGCCCTGGAAAGTGTCGAGCCGGATGGGCGCCGGGAGCTGACGCCGGGCACAGTCCAGCAGGCGGGTGTCGACGCCGCGCGCCACCCAGGTTCACCCGCAGCGACTCTGGCGAGGCGATCATGTCTCACCGGGAGGGTGCGACTCCATGTGCCGCCGCCAGGATACCCGACTGCGCGTCGTGCCGGCGCCCGGCATCTCTCCCCCGGTTGTCGCGAGTCGAGCCTTCTCACGAACGGTGAGGCCCGCTATGCCGGCCGGAAAGTCTCGACGATCTGATAGTGCGCCACCGTGGTGTCGTACTCGACCATCATCGCCTGCACGACCGGCGGGACCACGGCCACGTCCGCCGCGTCGCCGGCGAATTGCCGGACGGCGTCCATTGACTGCCACGTCGTCACGATGACGAACTCGACGCCGGTCGCGATCGGCCGGCGCAGGATGGACGCGGACACGAAGCCCGCGATGCGCGAGAGATGGGGGAATGTGTCGCGCCGGAGATGCCGGATGTAGTTGTCCGCCTCATCGGGTCTTGCCACGCCTCGCCAGCGTCTCGCAACCATGCCGGGCCACCTCTTTCGCGCATTCTCGGCCTCGGATCCGCTCCGGGGAACCACCGCGGCTGCCGGTAGAATACCCTGCCGCGCACGCCTCCCGCGCTCTGCCGAGCCCTCGCCGCGACCTCGAACCTCCATGCCGGGACCTGCGGGCAGCGCCGCGTGCGGGCTCGATGCGTGCCCCTCGGGTAGAATGACTCCCGAGGAGGAGCCCCGGCGCTCCCACTCGCCGGTCGTGGCGTGCGCCCGGCGATCGCGAGGCTCTCGAGGACAGGAGGCGACATGACCCAGCCGGTGACGCTGCAGGTCTTCTCCGACTACGTCTGACCCTGGTGCTATCTCAGCACGGTGCGTGTTGAGCGGCTCAGGAAGGAGCACGGCGTGACGGTGGAGTGGGTGCACTTTCCCTTGCACCCCGACACTCCTCCGGAGGGCCGCGCGCTGGCCGATCTCTTCGCGGGGCGCAACGTCGACATCCGGGCGCTCCACGCGCAGATGAAGGCGCGCATGACGGCCGAAGGGCTGCCGTACGGCGAGCGCACCATGACGTACAACAGCCGCCTCGCCCAGGAGCTCGGCAAGTGGGCCGACACGCAGGAGGGTGGCGAGGCGATCCACGACGCGCTCTTCCGCGCCTATTTCGTCGACGCCCGCGACATCTCCCAGCCCGAGGTCCTCCTGGACATCGCCCAGAGCGTGGGCCTGTCGGCCCACGGCGCCCGAGAGGTGCTGGAGCGGCGGACGTTCAAGGACGCCGTTGACCGGGACTGGGAGCTCTCGCGCCGGTACGGGATCACCGGGGTGCCGACGTTCGTGGCCGGGCGCTACGGCGTCGTCGGCGCCCAGCCGTACGAAGCGCTGGAGGAGCTCGTCCGGAAGGCGTCGCCGCCGGGAGACACCGCCGGGTAGGACCGTCGCCGCCCTCCGGCAACCCCGAGCCCCCGTCCTGACGCCGCACCTGGGCGGGCCTCACCGGCCGGGCGGCTCGGGAAGGCCTACGCCAGCGTCGGCCGTGTCCAGCGGAGCGAGCCGGCTCCCTGCGTCATCCGAGATCTCGGCGATCCGATCCGCCGAGTGATACGCTCGTTTCGTGGCCACACCGGACGACGGCCTCGTCCTCGACGAAGTCGATCCGGCCGCCATCCGGCGGATCCATCTGGTGGGGGTCGCCGGGACGGGGATGGGTGCCTTCGCCGGTATGCTCAAGGCCGCCGGCCACGAGGTCAGCGGGAGCGACCAGAACGTCTACCCGCCCATGAGCGACATGCTCCGCGCGTGGGCGATCCCGGTCTTGGCCCCGTACGACCCGGCGAATCTCGACGTGGTGAAGCCCGACCTCGTCGTGATCGGGAACGTGATCCGCCGCGTGAACCCCGAGGCGACCGAGGTGCGCGCGCGACGGCTCCCGCAGATGAGCTTCCCCGCGGCGCTCGGCGCGTTCTTTCTGAGGAGCCGCCACTCCGTGGTCGTGGCGGGCACGCACGGCAAGACCACGACGACGGCGCTTCTCGGCCACGTGCTGACATCCGCCGGGCGGGATCCGTCCTTCCTGGTCGGGGGCGTCGCGCGGAACTACGACGCGAGCTTCCGGCTCGGCGCCGGCCCCCACTTCGTGGTGGAGGGCGACGAGTACGACACGGCCTACTTCGACAAGGGGCCAAAGTTCCTCCACTACCGGCCGCGCACCGCCATCCTGACCAGCGTCGAGTTCGACCACGCGGACATCTTCCGGGACCTTCCGCACTACGAGGCGGCGTTCGAGCGGTTCGTGCGCCTCCTCCCGCCCGACGGCGGCCTGGCGGTGAGCGCGGCGTACGCGGGCGCGCTGCGGATCGCGCGGGGATCGCGGGCCCGCGTCGTGACGTACGGCCTCGAGACCGGCGGCCCCGGTGCGCCCGGGATCGACTACGCGGCGCGCGACGTCGCGCATGGCCCGGAGGGCGTGAGCTTCACGATCGTGGAGCGCGGCCGACTCCTCGGTGCCGCCACCTTGCCCGGGGGCGGCGTCCACAACGTCGAGAACGCGCTGGGCGTCGTGGCCGTGGCGCGCGATCTCGGGCTCGAGATGGAGGAGATCGCGCAAGGCCTCGCGACCTTCGCGGGAGTCCGCCGCCGGCAGGAGATCCGCGGGGAGGTCGGCGGGGTGCTCGTCATCGACGACTTCGCCCACCACCCCACCGCCGTCCGTGCGACGATCGCGGCGATCCGGGCCCGGTTTCCCGGCCGGCGCCTGTGGGCGGCATTCGAGCCCCGGTCGAACACGAGCCGGCGGCGCCTGCACCAGGCGGAGTACGTGGACGCTCTCGCCGGCGCGCCGTGCGTCGCGCTCAAGGTGCCGGAGCCCCACGACATGGTGCCCGCCGACCAGCGGCTCGACGCCGAGAGCGTCGTCGGTGACCTCCGGGCGCGGGGTGTCGAGGCCCGAGCGGAGGCCGACGTCGATCGGCTCGTCCGCTTCGTGGCGGGCGGCGTCCGTCCGGGCGACGTCGTCCTCGTGATGAGCAACGGCGCCTTCGGCGGCTTCGTCGACCGGCTCCTCGCCGCGCTTCGATAGCCATGCGAGTGGCTGTCGTCGGCGCCGGCGGGGTCGGCGGCATGCTGGGTGCCCTGCTGGCCAGGGCCGGCAAGGACGTCACGCTCATCGCTCGCGGGGCCAACCTGAAGACCCTGCGCGCCGACGGGCTCACGCTCAAGACGCTCGACGACGGTGACGTGCACCTCGAGGTGCGCGCCACCGACGACCCTCGGGAAGTCGGCCCGGTCGACCTCGTCTGGTTCTGCGTCAAAACCTACGACGTGGAGGCGGCGGCCCGTCAGGCCGCGCCTCTCGTCGGTCCGGGGACGCTGATCCTGACGCCCCAGAACGGCGTGGAGGCGGCGGACCAGGTCGCCGCCGTGCTCGGGGGCGATCACGTGCTCGGGTGCGCGGCCGTGGCCGGCGGGACGCTCGTCGCGCCGGGGCTCGTCGCGCAGAAGGTGCGCCGCCAGCACATCAAGCTCGGCGAGCTCTCGGGCGGCGCCAGCCGGCGGGCGGACGAACTGCGCGACTTCCTGCGCGACGGCTTCCTCCGGGGCGGCATCGAGACCGAGGTCAGCTCGGACATCCGCCGCGAGATCTGGGAGAAGCTCGTGGTCACCTGCGTCACGCTCGGGCTCGTATCGCTGACACGCCTCCCGGTCAGTTGGCTGTACTCGCGTCCGCGGAGCGCGGCCCTGGTGCGGGGCGTGATGGAAGAGGCGGCCGCCGTCGCGCGCTCGAAGGGAGTCGCATTGCCGAAGACCAGGGCGGACGAGCTGTTCGAGTGGCTCCGCAAGCTGGCCGAGGCCAATCCGTTCGCCCGCGGCTCGATGTACTTCGACCTGATCGAAGGGCGGCGGCTCGAGCTCGAGGCGATCAACGGCGCGGTGTCCCGGATGGGCCGCGAGCTCGGCGTGCCGACCCCGCTGAACGACGTGGTGTACGCCGCGCTCGAGCCGTACGCCGACGGCGCGTCCGCGATAACCGCTCAAGCCTAGGCCGCTCCGGGCGCGGGCGGGGACGACCCGCGTGCGCCGGAAGCTTCCTAGTGCTTGGTCAGGAACGCCAGCGTCTTTTGGTTGAAGTCCGCGACCTGCTCGTAGATCGGCGCGTGCGAGCACGTCTCGAAGATCAAGAGCTCCGACTGCTTGATTCCGCTCTTCAGGCGCTCGGCGAAGCGCGTCGAGGTCACCTGGTCGTGACGCCCGAACGTGATCTGGGTTGGAACCCGGATCTTGCCGAGCTGCGCGTCGGCATCGTGGGCGATCACCGCGTTCGACTGCCGCATGAATGCGTCGACGGGCTGAGCCGGCCGGCCCCGCACGAAGTCGCCGAGACCCGTGACGTAGTCCGGCTTCTCGGCGTAGAGCTCCGGCGTGAAGCACCAGGGGAAGATGCCCTGGATGATCGTCTCCGGCACGCTCCCGAGCGCCTTGGCCATCAGCTGCCATCCCTGCAGGACCGTCCTGAGGTACGCGTCGCTGCGCGGCCAGCTGCTGTGCAGCGAGAGCGACCTCGCTCGGTCCGGATACTTGGCGGCCAGCCACATGCCCGTCGCAGCGCCCAGAGACAGACCCGACACGTGAGCTCGATCCACGCCGATCGCCTGCATGAAGGCGGCCACGTCGTCGGCAAGCCGCTCCGTCGAATAGACCCCGTCGGGCTTGTCGGATTCTCCCGCGCCCCGCAGGTCGATCGAGATGCAGGTGAACCGCTTGGCGTATTCGGCCACCTGAAACGCGTAGCACGCGTGGTCGGCCGCGAGGTAGGGGATCAGGATCAGGGGCTCTCCGCTTCCCTGCCGGTCATAGTTGAGCGTGATGCCGTTCGCTCGGATCTTTGGCATGATTCGCCTGCCTTTCCAGACGTGTGCGTACGCACCCGTTGAAGCGGGTCCGGGGGCGAGACGGGAAGACGCGACTCGCCGCCACGCCGACCTCAGATCCGCGTCGGCGCGACGTCGATCGGCGTCCCTGTGATCTCGTAGCGGCGGAGCGCGGCGTCGTCCAGGACGATGCCGTGCCCCGGTCGGGACGGAGGCGACAGCTCCCCCTTCTCGACCCGGATCGGCTCCGCGAGGAGCCCGAGATCGGTGAGCGACCCGCCCTGGAGGTCCTCCAGGATCAGCCCGTTCGGCACGGCGCAGAGCGCGTGGATCGAGAGCTCCATCACGAAGTGGGGCGCGACCGGCAGATTGAAGCTTTCGGCCAGCTTGGCGACCTTGAGCCACTCCGTGAAGCCGCCGACGCGCACGATGTCCGCCTGGACCACGTCGAGCGCGCCGCTCCGCAGGAAGTCGGCGAACTCGTAACGCGTGTACATGGTCTCGCCGGCGGCGAGGGGAATGCCCGCGCCCTCCCGGACCCGGCAGTGGGCGGCGCGATCGTCCGCCAGCACGGGCTCCTCCAGCCAGAACGGGGCGAAGCGCGTCAGCATCCGAGCCCGGCGGATGGCCTCGCCGGCTGTCCACTTCTGGTTGGCGTCGAGCATGAGGAGCACCTCCGGACCCACCAGCTGCCGGACGCTGCCCACCCGCTCCACGTCCTCTTCCGGATTGTCCCGCCCGACCTTCATCTTCACGGCCCGGTAGCCGCGGTCGAGGAAGCCGCGCATCTGGTCGAGGAGAGGCTCCCCGTCGAGGTGCATGTTGATGCCGCTGCCGTAGGCGCGGATCCGGTCGCGTGCCCCGCCGAGGAGCCGGTAGAGCGGCTCGCCGGCGTGCTTGGCCAGGATGTCCCACAGCGCGACGTCGACCGTGGCGAGAGCGTAGCGCGTCAGGCCGCCGGAGCCGAGCGAGTGGAGCTCCCACCAGCAGCGCGTCCAGATCCGCTCCACGTCACGCGGGTCCTGGCCGCGGACGAGCGGCGCGAGGTAGGTGTCCACCAGCTCGCGGATCGCCGTGCCGCCGAGGCCGCCCGTGTAGGCGAATCCGGTGCCGGTGAGCCCGGAGTCCGTGGTGACCGTCGTGACGATCCACTCCCAGTGGGAGACTCGCTGGATCGAGTCCTGGATCCGGATGGGCGGCGGAATCCGGTACAGCCGGGCCGAGAGGTCTCTCACGCGCACGGGCGGGCTCCTTGTCGATCGGGCGCGACGGCCCTGGTATATGCTCCAGCTCCGGAGTCTGGGACAATGAGCCGGCGGCTGTAAAGAGGGCGGCGCCCGGTCCAGCAGCGTGGGACGAGGGCGAGCCGGTCACGTTCCGCGGAAATGGAGCCGAATACCCTCGATGCGCGTGCGGCCGGGTGATCCATGAGCACCGATGTGCGGACGGTGGTGAGCGCGGACCTTCCGGTCCCGCCCGTCGCCCGTCGCGGGTCACGGCTCCGCCGTGTCGCCTGGGGCTTTGCGCCCGTGCTGACGTTCGTGGGGCTCATCGCCCTCTGGGCGGCGCTGGTGTCGATCTTCCGGATCCCGGACTACCTCGTTCCGGCTCCACAGGCGGTGATCCCCCGGCTGATCCAGGCCCGCGAGGCGCTGTGGGCGAACGCCGTGGTCACGCTGCGCGAGATCCTCATCGGGTTCGCCATCACCGTCGTGCTGAGCATTCCCCTGGGGCTCGTGCTGGCCCTGTCGCTCCTGGCCCGGCGCCTCGCGTATCCGGTCCTGGTGTTCATCCAGCTCGTGCCCAAGATCGCGATCGCGCCGCTCTTCCTCGTCTGGTTCGGCTTCGGCATCCAGTCGAAGGTCCTCCTGACCGTGCTGCTGACGTTCTTCCCGCTCCTCCTGGCGAGCATCGCCGGTTTCCAGGGGCTCGACACGCGGCTCCTCTACCTGACTCGCTCCATGGGCGCCTCGGTCTGGCAGACGTTCTGGCACGTGCGGTTCCCGAGCGCCCTCCACGTGATCTTCTCGGGGCTCAAGACGGCCGCGACGATCGCGGCCACCGCGGCGATCGTCGCGGAGTTCGTCGGCGCCAACTCGGGGCTGGGATACCAGCTCCTGGTCGCGACCGGCGTGCTGGACACGCCGCTCATCTTCGCCATCCTGCTGATCCTTACGGTCATCGGGCTCGGCCTGAACTACCTCATCGAGGTGGTGGGGTACTTCGCGATGCCGTGGCTCAGAGCGCGGGAGTAGACGCCCTTCCCAGCACCCACCCGAGACAAGGAGATCGCTCATGGCTGGCTCACCCTGGAGACGACGCAGTGTCATCGGTCTCGCCGCGGCGGCCCTCTCGATCGCGGTTTCGGTCGCGGTCGCGCTGGCGCCGGGGCCCCGGGCCTCGGCTCAGAGCCCGGTGCCCATTGCGTTCCAGCTGAACTTCACGGCCGGCGGCTACAACTCCGGCTTCGCGCTCGCACTCCAGGAGGGCGTCTACAAGCGGGCCGGGCTGGACGTCACGCTCATCAAGGGCCAGGGCTCCGGGACCACCGCGCAGCTCGTCGCGTCCGGCAAGTCCGATCTCGCGTACGCGGACGCGCTGCCGGTGATGCAGCTGATCGCCAAGGGCGCCCCGATGAAGGTCGTGTCGACCATCTATCAGTCGAACCCGAACGCGGTGACGGTGCTGGCCGCGTCCGGGATCAAGTCGATCGGGGATCTGAAGGGGCACTCGGTGGCGGTCCCCACCGGCCAGTCCCAGACCGCGATGATCCCGATCCTCTTCAAGGCGAACGGGCTGTCGGAGAGCGACGTCAAGCTCGTCAACATGCCCGGCAACGCGATGATCGCCACGCTCCTGCAGAAGCAGGTGGACGCGATGCTGGGCTCGCTCGACAACTACGACATCCTGTTCCAGCAGCGGGGGGTCGAGGTGCGCAGCTTCCCGTTCGCGGACCACGGGGTGGCGACGGTCAGCACCTCGATCATCGCGGCGAACTCCTTCCTCGCCCAGCACGGTGATGTCGTCAAGAAGTTCATCGACGCGAGTCTGGAGGGATGGGACGGCGCGATCAAGCGCCCGGACGACGCCATCAAGGCCCTGGTGAAGACGTTCCCGGCCGACACGGACCCGGCCCGGAACCTCGCCGAGCTGAAGGCGGCCATCACGCTGTTCTGCAGCAACGGCGCGAAGTTCGTCGGGAAGGCAGAGCCGGAGGCCTGGACCCGGACCGTCAGCGTGGCCCAGCAGGTGCTCGGCCTGCCGACGGAGGTGCCCGCGGCCCAGTACTACACGTACGAGGCGCTGCCGGGGACGCTGCGGACCCCCTGTCCAATTCGGTAGCCGGGCCGGTCCGGAGGCTCCGGGCGATGCCGGGCCAGCGTGGCGTGTCGATCGACATCGACCGCGTCACGAAGGTGTTCGAGGCCGACGGGGAGCGTCCGTTCCACGCCCTGCTGGAGTTCTCCGTCCGCATCGAGGCCGGCGAGTTCGTCAGCGTGGTCGGACCGAGCGGTTGCGGGAAGAGCACGCTCATGCTCATGACCGCCGGCCTGCTCGGCCCGACCAGCGGCGAGATCCGCGTCGCGGGCAAGCGGCTCGACTCGCCGCTGACCGACGTCGGGATCGTCTTCCAGGACGACCTCCTGCTCGAGTTTCGCAGCGCCCTCGACAACGTCCTGCTGCAGGGTCGGGTGCGGCGTCTCGACATGCACGAGGTGCGGCGCCGCGCCGACGAGCTCCTGGAGCAGCTCGGCGTCGCCCACGCGCGGACGCGGTATCCCCGGCAGCTGTCGGGCGGCATGCGCCAGCGGGTGTCGCTGGCCCGCGCGCTGGTCCACAGCCCGTCGGTGCTCCTGATGGACGAGCCGTTCGGCTCCCTCGACGCGCTGACGCGGCTCCAGGTCCGGTTCGACCTGGAGCAGCTCTGGCTCGCCGAACGGCAGACGGTCCTGTTCATCACCCACAGCGTCGAGGAGGCCGTCGGCCTGTCCGACCGGGTGCTCGTGATGTCGCCGTCGCCCGGGCGCATCGTGCGGGAGGTGAGGATCGACCTGGCTCGCCCCCGCCCCCTCGCCCTGGGCGAGGCGCCCGAGCTCGGAGAGCAAGCGGACCGCATCTACCGGATATTCGAGGAGATGGGCGTGCTCCATGGACAGGGGCACGGCAAGGCGGCGAGCGACGCGGCACGGCCGGCTTGACGGGCGCTTGCTCGCCCGCGGCAAAGGTGCCGCGTGGACGGTCCGGAGCGCTCCGGACGCGAAGGAAGGAGAGAGGTCTTCATGGGGCAGATCCGGTACTACGAGGACGTCCAGATCGGGGAGGAGTTCCGGTCGCGGACGCGGACGATTACCGAGACGGACGTCGTCACGTTCGCTAGCCTGTCCGACGACTGGAGCGAGGTGCACATCAGCGAGGAGTTCGCCAAGGGGACCGCCTACGGCCGGCGGATCGCCCACGGACTCCTCGGCCTCGCGATCACGGAGGGACTGAAGCTCCGGGGCGGGGCGGACCAGTTCGCGGGCATCGCGTCGCTCGGCTGGACGTGGGACTTCCGGAGGCCGGTGTTCCTGGGCGACACGATCCACGTGCGGTGCCGGCTGCGGGACAAGCGCGTCACCAAGGACCCTGGCCGCGGGATCTTCTTCCTCGCCCTCGAGTTGGTCAACCAGCGGGGAGAGGTCGTCCACGAGGGCGAGCACCGGCTGATGGTGGAGACGCGGGCGGTCGCGAAGTCGGCCTATGCGTGACCGCGGGCAGGGGAGTCGCTCGGGCGACGGGGCGTTCTCGATCGTGAGCCGGTCCCCGTGAGCGCGTCGAAGATCCTGGCCGCGGCCGAGGCGGCGGCGCTCATCAAGGACGGCAGCGTCGTCGGCGTCGAGGGCGCGGGCCGGCTCCTCCTGTCCGAGGCCATCTCGTCGGCGGTGGAGCGCCGGTTCCTCGAGAGCGGCCGCCCGCGCGGGATCATCCTCGTGCAGCCCTGCGGGTTCGGCGACGACGGCGATGCCGGCGCGAGCCACTTCGCCCACGAGGGGCTCGTGAAGCGGGTGATCTCGCCCGGGTGGGGCGACTCGCCCCGGATGGCGGGCCTCGCGCTCGCGAACAAGGTGGAGGCGTACTGCTTCCCCCAGGGCGTCGTCTGCCAGATGGTCTGGGCCGCCGCCAGCCGGAAGCCGCGGGTGGTCTCCCACGTGGGCCTGGACACGTTCGTCGACCCCCGACAGACGGGCGGGCGGCTCAACGCCGTGACGACCGAGGAGCTCGTCGAGCGGGTCGAGCTCGACGGGACGGACTGGCTGTCGTTCAGGGTGGTGCCGATCGACGTGGCGATCATCCGGGGGACCACGGCCGACGAGTTCGGCAACATGAGCATGGAGCAGGAGCCCGCGATCCTGGAGCCGCTGGCCCTGGCCCAGGCTGCGCGCGCGAACGGCGGGCTCGTGCTGGCCGAGGTCAAGCGCGTCGTGCCGCGGGGCAGCCTCAATCCGCAGCTGGTCCGCGTGCCCGGCATTCTCGTCGACGGGATCGTGGTGAATCCCGACGCCTGGCAGATCCACGGCCTCGAGCGCCACAATCCGGCCGTCTCCGGCGAGATGCGGGTGCCGCGGGGGCGCCCCTCCGCGGTGTCGCTCGACGAGCGGATGCTCGTCGCGCGCCGGGCGGCCATGGAGCTCCGCCCCGGAGCCGTGATCAACATCGGGTTCGGCATCTCGGACGGTGTGCCCGTGGTCGCCGCCCAGGAGGGCCTGCTCGACGACATCACGATCACGATCGAGCAGGGGACGATCGGCGGGCTGCCGATGCGGGGGCGCGCCCTGGCCGCCCAGACGAACGTCGAGGCCATCGTGGACCAGATCTCGCAGTTCAACTTCTACCAGGGCGGGGGCCTCGACCTCGCGTTCCTGTCGTTCGCCGAGGCGGACGCCGCCGGGAACGTGAACGTCAGCAAGTTCGGGTCCCGCCTGCCGGGCTGCGGCGGCTTCATCGACATCTCCCAGAACGCGAAGCGGGTGGTCTTCTGCGGGCTGTTCGGGAAGGCGGGCGATGTGCGCATCGTGGACGGGCGGATCCACGTCGTCGAGCGGGGTCGGGTGACGAAGTTCCGGGGCGCGGTGGAGCATGTCACGTTCAGCGGCGCCCGGGCTCGGGCCGTCGGCAAGCCCGTGCTCTACGTCACCGAGCGCGCCGTCTTCGGGCTGGGGCCGCGGGGCGTCGAGCTCCGGGAGATCGCCCCCGGGTGCGACCTGGAGAAGGACGTGCTCGCGGGCATGGAGTTCCGGCCCGCGATCGCCAGCGACCTCCGGACCATGGAGGCTCGCGTCTTTGAGCCGCGGCGACTCGGGCTCCGGGAGCGCTGGGCGGTGGGAGGCGGAGCCCGGCCCGGTCCGGCGCCCCGGTGAGCGAGGCGGCCCGGCCCTTCCGCTTCGGGCTGATCGGCGCGGGTGTGGCGGCGGAGATTCACGTCGCCGCGATGCGGCGCGTTCCCGGCGTCGAGGTGGCCGCGGTCGCGGACGCCCACCCCGAGCGAGCCCGCGCGCTCGCGCAGCGGCACGGGATCCCCGAGGTCTACCCGACGGGGGAGGCGTTGGCGCGCCGAGCGTCCGTGGACGCCGTCGCCGTGCTCACGCCGCATCACCTCCACCGCCGGTACGTGCGCGCGGCCGCCCGGGCCGGGCGACACGTGCTGGTCGAGAAGGCGATCGCCCACACCGTGGCGGACGCCGACGCGCTGATCGAGGCCTGCCGGACGGCCGGCGTCGTCCTGGCCGGCATCTTCCAGAACCGGTTCACGCCGGCGGCGCGGGCCCTGCGCGCCACCGTCGAGCGGGGCGCGCTCGGCCGCGTGTTCCTGGCCTCCGTCACCGTGAAGGAGCATCGCGACCCCCGCTACTTCCTCGACGCTCCCTGGCGCGGCCGGAAGGCGGAGGCGGGCGGCGGGGTCCTCATGATCCAGGCGATCCACATGCTCGACCTCCTGCACTGGGTTCTCGGCATGCCCCGGCGCGCGGTCGCCCGGGCCGAGACCGCCGTGCACGCGGTCGAGGTCGAGGACGTCGCCGTCGGGCTGCTCGAGTTCGACGGCGGCGTGCTGGCGGCCCTGCAGGCGACGACGGCCGCCGTGCCGGAGCAGCCGCCCTCGGTGGAGATCCACGGCGAGCGCGCCACCGCGGCCGTCAGCGGGAGCTGGGGACACCTCGCGTTCTCGCTGCGCCCGGCCGGGAGCGAGGGGGAGCGGCCGACCGACGTGGACGCGGCCGCTGCCGCGGAGCATCGCGCGATGCCGTCGGTCGAGCCGTACGCGGAGCAGATCGGGGACTTCGTGGCGGCCGTTCGTGAGGGGCGGCCGCCGCTCGTGGACGGGGCGGAGGCGCGGAAGGCGTTGCTGATCGTCGACGCCCTGTACCGCTCGGCGGCGCGCGGGCGGTGGGTCGACGTCTCCCGCCCGCGCGTCCCGGGGGCCGGGTGAGGAGCGGGCGGTTTCCGCGCGGAGCGCCGCTTGACGGCGCGTCGGGCGGGATGGTCTAGTCCCTTCTGAGCCGACCGTGCCTGCCCCGGTGACGTTCGTCCAGATGGCCGACCCGCAGTTCGGCCAGTTCGCCCATTTCTCCGGCCGGACGCCCGAGGAGCTCGCCCGCTATCGCCGGCATGCACTCAACGTGCGCGCCGCGCCGAAGCTGACCCATTTCCGCGAGGAGACCCGGCGATTCGAGACCGCGATCTCGATGGCGGGAGCGGCCCGGCCCCGGTTCGTGGTCGTGTGCGGCGACATGGTGAACACGGCGGGCGACCCCGGTCAGGTGGCGGAGGTGAAGCGGATTGCGGCCGCGCTCCCGGCGGGCGTGCCGATACATTACGTCGCCGGGAACCACGACGCCTGCGCCGACACCGAGGTGCCCGATCCCGAGAGCCTGGCCCGCTACCGGGCCGACTTCGGCCCCGACTTCTACGCGTTCCGGGAGGGCGACGCGCACTTCATCGTGCTGAACGCCTGTCTCCTCCAGCACCCCGAGCGGGCCCCGGAAGAATTCGACCACCAGATGTCGTGGCTCGAGGGGGCGCTGCGGAGCGCGGCCGGCGCGGGCGCCTCCCACATCGTCGCGTTCACCCACCAGCCGCTCTTCATGGCGCGCGCCGAGGAGCCGGACGAGGACTACCCGTGGGCGCCGAGCCCGCCCGGCCGTCCCCCCGGCTACTGGGCTGTGCCCCGTGCCCGCCGCATGCCGGTGCTTGAGTTGTTCCGCCGCTACGGGGTCCAGGCGACGTTCTGCGGCCACTGGCACCGGAATCACGAGGCGCGGGACGGGGACATGGTGGAGGTCCTAACCGGCGCGGTCGGTTATCCCCTCGGCGACGATCCCTCGGGAATTCGCGTGGTTCGCCTGAGCGGGGCGGGAGTGGAGCACGAATACCGCCCGCTGCCGCTGGCCGGGGCGCCCTTCTGACCGGTCCGGGCCGGCGTCCCGCGACCCCCCGTCGCGCGCAGTTCGGAGCGCGACCGCGCCGATGGGACTCGAGCGGCCGTCCAAGTGTAGAGTGGACGTGCCGGGGGACGATCCCCGGTCTCGAGGAGGTCCCGATGGCGCTCTTCTCGTTCCGGAAGAAGGCCGGGGTTCCCACGACCGAGGAAGCGCTCCCCGGCCGGACTGAGCCGATCGCGGTGCCCGACCATCACTTCGTGACGCGCCGGCCGATCAAGCCGCCCTTCCCCGACGGCCTCGAGCAGGCCGTCTTCGGGCTCGGCTGCTTCTGGGGGGCGGAGCGGAAGTTCTGGCAGACGCCCGGCGTCTACACGACGGCGGTCGGCTACGCGGGTGGGGTCACCCCGAATCCGACGTACGAGGAGGTGTGCTCGGGGCTCACTGGCCACACCGAGGCGGTACTGGTCGTGTTCGACCCCAAGGCGGTGTCCTACGAGACCCTGCTCCGCGTCTTCTGGGAGGCGCATGACCCCACCCAGGGCATGCGGCAGGGGAACGACGTGGGCACGCAGTACCGCTCGGCGATCTACACGTACTCCGACGCGCAGCACACGGCTGCGCAGGCGACGCGCGATGCGTACCAGCCCGCGCTTGAGCGCCGCGGGTACGGCCCGATCACGACGGAGATCTGCCCCGCGCCGCCCTTCTACTACGCCGAGGGGTATCACCAGCAGTACCTTGCCAAGAACCCCGGCGGCTACTGCGGGCTCGGAGGCACCGGCGTCGCGTGCTCCGCGGGTGTGGCCGCGGCCCGCTGACGAGAGCGGCTTCGGACGAGCCACGCAAGCCGAGAACGGACGCGTGCCAGGTAATCCCTGGCACGGTGTCGTCCCGTCGGGCGCCCCACAACCCTTGACTTGGCCGGATCAGGGGTCCATGGTGGTCTTGGAGTCGATTGTGGCCAGCCCCAGACGGTTCGCGTACTTCCTGCCTGTCGTCATGTTCCTCGCTCTGCGGGCGCTGTCTTATGCGCATCCGGCGCCGCTGCCCTGGACGTCGGGCGTCTTCGACAGCGGAGGCCTCGACGACGTCCTGCAGACGGTGCGCATCGCGTACACGGGGTCTGGCCACGTCAGCCATCTCGGCCGCGAGACGCTGGCGACTCCGACCGGGCGCATCTGGGTGTCGGAGCCGTCGCTCGTCTGTGGAGCCTTCCTCGCCACCGTCCACCCCCGCGCGCCTCCGACCTCCTGAGCCCCGCCAGCTGATCCTCGTCGCCGGGCAGTCGCTGGGCTCGTGCCCGCGGCCCCGGCCTAGAATGGAACAAACCGCAATCGGCGCGCGCAGGCGCGCCGCCGAGGGAGAGTTTTCATGCTGAGAAAGCTCGCGATCGTGGCCCTGGTCCTGACGTTCACCGCAGCCGCGCCGGTCTGGGCCGAGGAAGTCTCGGGCAAGATCCAGAAGGTGGACACGACCGATCGCAGTATCGTCCTCGAGGACGGCACCCAGCTCTGGCTGGGGGAGTCGATGTCGGCCGACACGCTCCAGGAGGGCGTCACCGTGAAGGCGTCCTACGAGGAGAAGGACGGGAAGAAGATCGTCACCCAGATCGAAGTCTCCCAGTAGCGCCGGGGATCCTGCCGGGCGCGCCCGTCCAGGCGCGCCCGGCCCTACCGGGGGACGGAGGCCTCGAGCTCGGAGCCGGTCAGGAACCGCCGGATCGTCTGCGCCGAGATGACGAGCGTCTCGCCCGGCACCGGAATCTCCAGGACACGATCAGGCGCGTCGCGCGCGGCGATCTGGGCCGTCCGATACCCCTCGACCACGCCGATCAAATCGCCGGTCTCGGCGTCGAAGACCCCGGCGCCGCTCGCCCCGTAGCTCACCGAGGTGTCGACGAGCCGCACCGGGCCCTCGGTCGCGTCCGTCTCGCTGCCCACGCCGACCTGGCTCACGGTCCCGCTCGTGACCGTCATCTGGCGTCCCCGGGGGAACGCGACCACCCAGACGTCGTCTCCCAGGTGGGCGACCTCGCGGGGCCGCACGGGGGGCAGGACCAGGCCCGGCACGATGAGGAGGGCGAGGTCGGCCTCCCCGTCCGCGCGCACCACCGTGGCGCGGTATCGCTCGCGGGCGCCCGTCGTGCGGACGTAGATCGTCTCGGGCGCGGGCGGGGCGATGAAGTGTCCAGCCGTGAGCACGAAGCTGCACCCGCGGGTAGCGTCCGCGGCGATGACGATGCCGGAGGCGGCCCGGCGTCCGCCACCCGGGCGCTCCGCCAGGAGCTGGACCGTCGACGGGAGGACCCCGCGCAGGAGCTCCGAGCGGGCCGGCCCGCGGGATGGCGTTGCGCACCCCGCCGCCAGCGCCAGCGTCGCGGCGCAGAGGAGCGTGGCCTTCCGCCCCATTGGATCCTCCTGCCTGGCCATCGGCCCGCCGGCTCCTGGCCCGGGCTGGACAGATGCTAGCAGAGCGGCCGCCGAGGCTCCAGGGAAACTGCGGTGACGCGGGGCCGCCTCAGGGGGAAGAGGCGGCTCGCCGGCGGATCAGGTCGTCGAAGGGGCCGGAGATCCGGACGATCTCGTTGACGGGCCAGGCCCCGACGTTGATCGTCGCCACGAACAGGTTCCCGGCAATGCCCGCCCGACGCGTCTCCGGCGTGTCGGGGGCGAAGGCGAGGCCGCGCGGCGCGTCGCCCTGGGTATAGCTCAGGAAGGGCACGCGCTGGCCCTCCGGCGTGAGGGCGAACAGCTCGCTTCCCTGGCGGTCGGCGACGAAGAGGTGGCCGCCGGCGCTCACCGCGATGGCGGCCGGGATCGGACCCCGGAGGACCAGCACCGGGGCGCCATCGCGCGGGGCGCGCCAGATCTCGCCGGGGCCCTGCTGCCAGGGCGCTTCGGCGTTCCCGTCGGCGCCGATCCAGAGGGCGTCGGTCTGATCCATGGCGAGGACGCGGGGCCGCCGGACCACGACATAGCGCGGGTCGAGCACGCGTCCGGACGGATCCAGACGCAGCACGAGCCCCGCCTCTCGATCGGCGACGTACACGCGGCCCGTGGAGTCGACGGCCGCGCCCTCGGGCTGGCGGAGGAGGGGCGGGGCATCCCGGGGCGGCGTGCCTCCCGCGAAGAGCTCGGCGCGCCCGTCGACGACGCGGTAGAGGACCCCCAGGTGGCGGTCCCGGTCGAAGGTCGTCACGAACAGCTCGAGGCCCGCGCGGACGGTGACCGCCTGCGCGTTTCGCAGCGGAGGACCGTAGAGGTACTGAGACTCCGTCTCGGGCGTCAGACGACCTCCACCCGGGGGAACGCGGTACACCGGCATGAGGTCGTCCGTCTCGATGGCCTGGTATCGGGCGCCGGTGCGGGCGAGAAACAGGCTCCCCGATCTGTCGAAGACCAGCGTCGACGTCGCCGGGATGCCGCGGGAGCCCCGGCCCGTCGCGAACCCCTGGCCGGTGACGTAGACCTCCTTGACGAAGCCGGGCGGCAGGCGGACCTCGCCCCGAGCAGGGACGGCGAGGAGGGCGAGGGCGGCGAGCGCAAGCGTCACGGCCCGGCGTTCGCGCCGGTCGAGCCGATGCGTCGTCGCTCCTGCACTCCCTCGGGACACGATCGCGGCCTCCTCGAGCACGGTAGACGAGGCGCGCGGCCCTGGCAAGCCATCGGCCCGGGTCATCGGCCGGGGCGGGCGCGACCCGGCCCATCGCCAGGACGTGAGCGTGGAGGCCGAGAAGCGAGGGCTCGCTCTCGACCGCGCGGGCCGCCGCGAGGATCTCGGTGCGCCGCGCGGGATCGGTCCAGCGCGCGGCGAGACCGGGAAGCACCCACCCCGGCCCCTCGACGCCGAGCATCGCCTCCATCGCGAACCCCGCCTCGGCCACTTCCGTCCGGAGCTCCTCCGGGTGATGGCGCGGACGATGCGTCCACGGGAGCGAATGTACCGTAGCGGCTCCCCGGTGCCGCTCGTTGACGCGTCCCCGTTCTCCTGACAGGATTCGGCCCGCGGCTGGCGGATTTGTCGCCGGCGCCGCCACGGGAGGATCGGATGTCCCTCGACGGGAAGCGGGCCCTGGTGACGGGGGCGGGGTCGCAGGGGATCGGACGGGCGGTAGCCGAGGCTCTCGGGGCCGCGGGCGCCGACGTGGCCGTGCACTACTACGGGGACGGCGCGCTCGCCCGCGAGCTGGTCGACCGGCTCGGGGCGTCCGGCCGCCGGGCCGTCGCGCTGCCGGCCGACCTGGCCGCTCCGACGGAGGCGCGCGCCCTGGTGGGCCGCGCGATCGACGAGCTGGGCGCCCTCGACGTCGTCGTCTGCTGCGCCGCGGTCCTGTCCCGCGTGCCGTTCCTCGAGCTGACCGACGCCGAGTGGGACCGGGTCCACGCCGTCAACCTGCGCGGTTACTTCGCCGTCGGCCAGGAGGCGGCCCGCCACATGGTCGGGCGCGGTGCCGGCGGGCGGATCATCATGGTCAGCTCGGTCAACCAGGTCACGGTGAACCGCGGCATCGCTCACTACGTCGCGACCAAGGGCGGGGTGATGCAGCTCGCGAAGGCGATGGCGCTCGAGCTGGCCTCGGCCGGCGTCACGGTCAACCTGATCGCGCCGGGGACCATCGAGACGGACCTGAATCGCGCGTTCCTGGCCGAGCCCGAGAACCGTCGCGCGAAGCTCGGCCGGATCCCCATGGACCGCATCGGCCGGCCCCAGGACGTCGCGGGGGCGGCGGTCTTCCTCGCGGGCGAGTCCGCGGCGTACGTGACGGGCGCCACCATCGTGGTGGACGGCGGCCTGACCCTGGAGTGACCGGCGCCGCGGCGCGTCGCGGACGACCGCGGGGAGCGGGTAGAATGATATCCGCCCGGCTCGGCCGGGCAGGCGTCGCTCGAGGAGGGCGAATGGAGAGGGAGACGCGGCTCGTCCACGCCGGCCGGGATCCGGATGGGCACGAGGGTGCCGTCAACCCGCCCGTCTATCGGGCGTCCACGATCCTGTTCCCGACGATGGCCGCCTACGAGAGCCGCCACGGGCGCCGGTTCACGAGCTACGGCTACGGCATCCACGGCACGCCCACCACCCTCGCCCTCGCGAGCGCCCTGGCCGAGCTGTCGGGCGGCGCCCACACCCTGGTCCTCTCGTCGGGGCTCTCGGCGGTGACGCAGACGCTCACCGCGCTCCTCCGGCGGGACGATCACCTGCTGATCGCGGACACGGTCTACGGGCCGACCCGCGTCTTCTGCCGGGAGGTCCTCGCCCGCTACGGCGTGGAGGTGACCTTCTACGACCCGCTGATCGGGGCAGACATCGCCCGCCTCGTCCGGCCGGCCACGCGGGTCGTCTACGTCGAGTCCCCGGGGTCGCAGACGTTCGAGGTCCAGGACGTGCCCGCGATCGCCGCCGCCGCCCGCGCCCGCGGCGCCGTCGTGGTCCTGGACAACACCTGGGCTACGCCGCTCCACTTCCGGGCGTTCGAGCACGGCGTGGACCTGGAGATCCAAGCGCTGACCAAGTTCGTCGCCGGTCACTCCGATCTGCTGCTGGGCGCGGTCACGGCGCGGACGGAGGAGCTGTACCGGGTCGTCCGCGACGGCGCGTCGACGTTCGGGGACTGCCCGGCCCCCGACGTCTGCTACGAGGCGCTCCGCGGGCTCCGGACCCTTGGCGTGCGCCTCCGTCACCACGAGGCCGCTGCCCTGCGGGTCGCCGAGTGGCTGGCGCGCCGCCCCGAGGTCGCCCGCGTCCTCCATCCGGCGCTGCCGACGGATCCGGGCCACGGGCTCTGGAAGCGCGACTTCCGCGGCGCGTCGAGCCTCTTCGGCGTGCACCTCCGCACGGGATCGGAGAAGGCCGTGGCGGCGATGGTCGACGGGCTCCGGCTCTTCAAGATCGGCGCGAGCTTCGGCGGGTTCGAGAGCCTCGCGGTTCCCGCGCGGCCCGAGCGGACCGCGCGGCCCTGGCGCGAGCCCGGCTTCCTGCTGCGGCTCCATGTCGGCCTGGAGGCGGTCGAGGATCTGATCGCCGATCTGGACGAGGGCCTGGCCCGCCTCGACGCGGCGCTCCGGGACGACGGGGAGGCGCCGCGATGACGGCCGACGCGGGACGGCCGACGATAGCGACCGGGAGCGGGGCGGGGGCGGCCCGCAGCGACGCCGAACGGATCGGGAGTCGCGATTTGGCGCTCCGGGACCGGGCGCGCCGGGTGATCCCGGGCGGGATGTACGGCCATCAGAGCGCGGCGACCTGGCCCTCGCCGTTCCCGCAGTTCCTCGAGCGGGGGCGCGGGTGCCGGATCTGGGACGTCGACGGGCGCGAGTACGTGGACTTCGTGTGCAGCTTCGGCCCGATCGTCCTCGGGCACGGGCATCCGGGCGTCGAGGCGGCGGTCGAGCGGCAGCGCGAGCTCGGCGACTGCCAGAACGGCCCGTCCCCCCGGATGGTGGAGCTCGCGGAGCGGCTGGTGGACCTGGTGCCGCACGCCGACTGGGCGATGTTCGCGAAGAACGGCACCGACGCCACGACGCTGGCTGTCTCGATCGCCCGCGCGGCGACGGGGCGGCGGAAGGTGCTGGTCGCGCGGGGCGCCTATCACGGCTCGGCGCCCTGGTGCACGCCCCGCCCGGCCGGCACGACGTCCGAGGACCGGGCGCACCTCGTCCCGTTCGTCTACAACGACCTCGCCAGCGTGGAGGCGGCCGCCGACGAGGCCGGCGTCGACCTGGCCGGGGTTCTGGTCTCCGCGTTCCGCCACGACGCGCGCTTCGACCAGGAGGAGTGCGATCCGGCGTTCGCGCGGGGCGTCCGGGCGCTCTGCGACCGCCGCGGGGCGGTCCTGGTCCTCGACGATGTCCGCGCGGGCTTCCGGCTCCACCTCGGCGGGAGCTGGGAGCCGCTCGGCGTCCGGCCCGACTTGTCCGCGTACAGCAAGGCGATCGCGAACGGCTACCCGCTCGCGGCGGTCGTCGGCCGGGATTCCCTCCGGGACGCCGCCCGGCAGGTGTTCGTGACCGGCTCCTTCTGGTTCGCCGCGGTTCCGATGGCGGCCGCACTCGCGACGCTCGATGCCCTCCAGGCGGAGGGCGGCATCGAGCGCATGGCCCGCGCGGGACGCCTCCTCCGCGAGGGGCTCGGCCGGCAGGCGCGCGCTCACGGGCTCCGGATCACGCAGAGCGGTCCGGTCCAGCTGCCGTTCCTGACCTTCCCGGGCGACGTGGCGGCGGGCACCTTCGACCGGGCGAACGTGTTCACGGCCGAGGCCGCCCGCCGCGGCGTCTGGCTCCACCCGTGGCACAACTGGTTCCTGTCGACGGCGCACACGGACGCCGATATCGAGCAGGCGCTCGACGCGACGGACCCGGCTTTCGCCACGGTCCGGGCCCGCTTCGGGGAGGATTTCTCGTGAAGGTCTACGACGGGCTCACTGACTACGTCGCGTCGGCGGAGGAAGCCGAGCGCGTGCGGCGGACGCTCTACCGCACCGACGCGTCGGCGCGAGCAACCGTCCTGCCGGAGTATCGTCGACGCCTCGAGCCGTCTGACCTCGAGCGGTTCGCCGACCGCGGCTACCTGGCGATGGAGGGCGTGCTCGCGCCCGACGAGGTCGCCCGGTGCGCGGCCGCGCTCGACGAGCTCGCGCGGCGCCGCCCGGAGGGGGTCGGCGTGCAGGACGAGCCCTACTACCAGCAGAGTGATGGGGAGGCGACCGCAGTCGGCCCGGAGCTCCGCGTGCGGAAGCTGTGGAGGTTCGCCGGCGTGGACGCGACCCTCGGCGCGACGACGGCCGCGCCCCGGATGACGGCGATCCTCGACCGGCTCATTGGACCGGGGGCGCGGCTCATCCAGGACATGGCGCTCATGAAGCCGCCGTACCGGGGCGCCGAGAAGCCGTGGCACCAGGACAACGCCTACTTCGACTGGACGCCGCTCGACGGCGTGCTCGGAGTGTGGATCGCGCTGGACCCCGCGACGGTGGAGAACGGCTGCATGCAGATCGCGCCCGGCTCGCACCGCGGGGGCCCGGCGCCCCACTACCACGTGCGCGACTGCCAGCTGGTCGACGAGACGTCTCGCGCGGAGCATGCGGAGGTCGTGCCGCTCGGGCCCGGCGGGGCCCTGTTCTTCTCGGCGCTTCTCCACCACGGGACGCCGCCCAACCGGAGCCCGGACCGCCGGCGGGCGCTCCAGTTCCACTACGTCGCCGCGCGCTGCCGGCGCATGACGTTCGGCGAGCACATGACCCACTTCGCTCGCGGCGGCGCCTACGTCGGGTGCCGGGACTGGGACATGGACGCGGGCGTGTCGAGAGCGAGGCTATCGCCATGACGGCAACGAGCGGGGTGACCCGATGAGCAAGCAGGCTCGGGCGACGGTGCAGGTCGACAACGATCGGGTCCGGGTGACCGAATGGCGATTCGGGCCCGGCGAGGCCACGGGCTGGCACCGGCACGAGCTCGACTACGTGGTCGTCCCGATGACCGTCGGGCCGCTCATCATCCGAAGCGGGCAGGGGGAGATGCAGAACGACATCGCGCCCGGCCAGGCGTACTTTCGGGTGGCCGGCGCCGAGCACGACGTGTCGAACCCGAACGGGCGCGAGGTGGTGTTCGTGGAGATCGAGCTCAAGCCCCGATGAGGCTCACCGGCATCCCGCGCG
This sequence comes from Candidatus Methylomirabilota bacterium, assembly GCA_036558225.1. Lineage (GTDB taxonomy): Bacteria > Methylomirabilota > Methylomirabilia > Rokubacteriales > DASRDR01 > DASRDR01. Next base: position 26,346 of record DATBGA010000104.1, read on the forward strand.
CGTCGAGCTTCCCCCGGATGATCCGCGTCAAGCAGGCCTTCCGGGGCCCGACAGTGGAGAGCGTGCCCGCCGCCGTGCGCGCGGCGCTCGGCCGGCTCGCCCTCCCCGTGAAGGCGGGCCAGTCGGTCGCCCTCACCGTCGGGAGCCGGGGCGTCGTCAGCATCGACGCGATCGTCCGGGCGACCGTGGACCACCTGAAGGCGCTGGGAACGATGCCCTTCATCATCCCCGCCATGGGCAGCCACGGCGGCGGGACGGCGGAGGGACAACGGTCGGTCCTCGAGCACTACGGCGTGACGGAAGCCGCGATGGGATGTCCGGTCCGCGCGACGATGGACGTGGTCCAGGTCGGGGAGGCGCTGGGGCTCCCCATCTGGCTCGACCGCTACGCGGCGGAGGCCGACTGGATCGGCGTGATCAACCGGGTGAAGCCCCACACCGGGTTCACGGGGGACATCGGGTCCGGCCTCCTCAAGATGATGACGATCGGCACTGGCAAGCACCGGGGCGCCGTGCAGGCCCATCGGGCGAACATCCGGCTCGGCTACGAGCGCATGATCGCGGGCCTGGGGGCCGGGATGCTCCGGAGCGGGCGCATCGCGTTCGGGCTCGGCGTCGTCGAGAACGGGTACGACGAGACTGCGCTGGTCGAGGCGTTCCTGCCCGACGCGCTGGAGGCGGGGGAGCGCGAGCTCCTGCGGAAGGCGCGCGCGTGGATGGCGAAGCTGCCCTTCGAGGACCTCGACCTCCTGATCGTCGACGAGATCGGGAAGGACGTCTCCGGGACGGGTATGGACACGAACGTGATCGGCCGGCACGCCACGTGGTTCGAGCGGCCGTTCACGAGCCCCCGGATCACTTTCATCGTCGCCTGTGACACGACGGCCAACACGTACGGCAACGCCAACGGGATCGGACTGGCGGACTTCACGACGCGCCGGCTCGCCGACAAGATCGACTGGGAGCCGACCTACGTCAACGCGCTCACCGCATGCTCGCCCGGCGGGCCCAAGCTGCCCGCGGTGCTCGACAGCGCGCGGGAGGCGATCGCGGTGGCGCTCTCGTGCCTCGGGCTCGACCGGACCGAGGACGCGCGCGTCGTGCGGATCCAGAACACGCTGCGCCTGACCGAGGTCGAGGTCTCCGAGGCCCTCGCGGGCCAGCTCGCCGGCCGCGACGACCTCACGCCCCTCGGCGACCCGGCCCCCATGACCTTCGCGCCCGACGGCGCTCTCCCGCCGTTCTGAGCGGGGTCAGACTTTGACTTCCGGACATTTCCCTCCAGCGATGACGCCGAGCGTCATCGTCTAGAAGGAAAGTCTGACCCCGTGAACCTCGAGGTGGGGCTGCGGGCCCGGCGCAGCAAGACGGTGACCGCCCGGGACGTCGAGCTCTACGCGGAGATCACGGGGGACCGGAACCCGCTCCACTTCGACGGCGACTTCGCGGCGCGGACGCGGTTCGGCCGGCTGGTGGCGCAAGGGGGGATCACGTCCGGGATGCTCAACGCCCTGGTGGCCATGGACCTCCCGGGCCCCGGGACGGTGTTCATGAGCCAGTCGCTCCGCTACCTCGCGCCGACGTACCTCGGGGACACGCTCACCGCCGAGGTCGAGGTCCTCGCCGTGAAGCCGGACAAACCCGTCTGCCAGCTCAAGGCCACCATCACGAACCAGGACGGGACGGTTGTCCTCGAAGGGGAGTGCTGGACCTACACGCTCAGTCCCAAGTGAGCCGGCTCGCCGCCCGCCACGGGACGCCGCCGTGATCCAGCGCCTCGACCACCTGGTCCTGACGACGCGCTACCGCGACCGCAGCATCGACTTCTACACGCGCGTCCTCGGGATGCGGCTCGAGACGTTCGGTCAGGGCCGCCTCGCCTTCCGGTTCGGCGACCAGAAGATCAACCTCCACGAGGCGGGCCGGGAGTTCGAGCCGAAGGCCGAGCGGCCAACGCCCGGAGCGCTCGACCTGTGCTTCCTCGCCCGGGAGCCGCTCGCCGCGGTGGTGCGGCGCCTCGAGGCGGCGGGGATCCCGATCGAGGTCGGGCCGGTGCCGCGCACGGGGGCGACGGGACCGATTCGCTCCGTCTACGTGCGCGACCCCGACGGCAACCTGATCGAGATCGCCGAGGCTGAGGCCCCGCCGGCGGGCGCGGCGTCTCGGGCGCCCGAGGGCTCCGTCGACGCCTGACGGCCCGGC
>DATBGA010000105.1:0-16644 GCA_036558225.1 Candidatus Methylomirabilota bacterium
CGGTGGAGCCGCCGGACGCGGTCCGCGACCTCCTCGGCGACCGCGTCTCGCGGATCTACCCCACGCGGGACGGGCACCTCTATCTCTACGTGGAGCTGCCGAAGTTCTGGACGGGGCTCTGCCGGACGCTCGGGCTCGACGCGTGGCTCGACGATCCCCGCCTCCGGACCATGGTCGGCCGCCACACGCACAAGGCGGAGCTGATCGTGGCCATCACCGAGCGCCTCGCGGCCCGGACGGCCGCCGAGTGGGAGGCGCGCTTCGCCGAGGCGGACGTCCCGTGCACCCGGATCCGCTCCATGGCGGAGATGCTGGTGGACCCCCAGGCGCTCCGGAACGGCACGCTGGCGACGGTCCAGCATCCGACGCTCGGGCCGGTCCGGATGCTGGGCGTGCCCGTGCGCCTGGCGGGCACCCCCGGTGCGCCCGCCGGGCCGCCCCCCGCGATCGGCGAGCACACGGACGCGATCCTCGGGGAGGCCGGCCTCCCGGCGCCGGAGATCGCCCGCCTGCGGCAGGCCGGCGTCGTACGATGAGGCGATCCGGGCGGCTTGCTGGCCGGGCCCGGACGGGCCATCCTGGGTAGGATGGGATCCGGATACCACTCCCGAGCGGAGGGCTTCATGGGGACGATCCGCGTGCTCTCACCCGTGGCCGATACGAAGGTCAGCCAGACGGCCTCCCTGCCCTTGCCGGGCACGCTCGCCGGCAAGCGGCTCGGGTTCCTCGACAACACGAAGGCGAACTTCGAGCTCCTGCTCCGCGGCATGGAGGGGCTCCTGCGGGCACAGGCCGGCCTGGCCGACGTCGTCTACGAGCGGAAGGCGAACTGTTCGACGCCCGCCGCGCCCGAAATCCTCGCGCGGCTCCGCGACGTCGACCTGGTCGTCACCGGCTCCGCCGATTGAGGGTCTTGTACGTCGTGGAGTCTCCACGACGCGGTGACCCTCCAGCGGGCCGGCACGCCCGCGGTGGTGGTGACGACGACGGCCTTCCAGACGCTCGCCCATCACGAGGCCCACTCGCTCGGGATGGAGGACCTGCCGCTCCTGATCGTTGACCATCCCCTCGGCGGCGAGCCCGCCGAGCGCATCGAGGCCCGGGCGGCGCGGGCGGCCGCCCAGCTCCTGACGCGCCTCGGCGCGCGGCCGGCCGCGGGCTGATCGTGCCGCGCTCCGCACCCCTCGCGTCGGAGATCCTCGAGCTCCCCGACTCGCTCGAGGCGGTCGAGGCACACTTCCGCGCGCAGGGCTGGACGGACGGGCTGCCCATCGTGCCGCCGACCGAGGCGCGCGTCGAGGCGATGCTCGCGGGCATCGACGCGGAGCCGGACCACGTCGTCGGGAAGATCCCGCCCCTCTGGGCGGAGGCCACGGTCGAGAAGATCGCCGTCAACGCGGTCATGGCCGGCGCCGCGCCGGAGGCGATGCCGGTCCTGGTCGCGGCGCTCGAGGCGATGCTCGAGCCGGCCTTCAACCTCTACGGCGTCCAGGCGACCACCCACCCCGTGGCGCCGCTCCTGATCGTCCACGGGCCCGCTGCAAGCCGCCTCGGCATGCACGCCGGACCGGGCGTGTTCGGGCCGGGCAGCCGCGCCAACGCGACGCTCGGCCGCGCGGTGCGCCTCTGCCTCTGGAACCTCGGCGGCGCGCGCCCGGGACAGGGCGACATGGCGACCCAGGGCAGCCCGAGCAAGTACACCTACGCGATCGCCGAGCGCGTCGAGGCAAGCCCCTGGGGGCCGCTCCACGCGAGCCTCGGCTTCGACGCCGGAGAGGACGCCGTCACCGTCTTCGGCGGCGAGGGGCCGCACAACGTCAACGACCACGTGAGCCAGAAGGCGCCGAACCTCCTCACGGTGGTCGCCGACACCGCCGCCACCCTCGGCTCGAACGTGGGCTGGTACTTCGGGCAGAGCCAGCTGCTCCTGGTGCTCGGCCCCGAGCACGCCGCGACGATCGCGGAGGACGGCTTCACGCGCGCCGACGTGCAGCGCTACGTGTACGAGCATGCGCGCCGGCCGCTCCACCGGCTGAAGCAGGGCGGGATGTGGGGGATCCACGACTGGCCGCGCTGGATGGAGACGGCCGACGACCACGCCCTCCTGCCGGTCGTCCCCGGGCCGGACGACGTCTACCTCATGGTCGCCGGCGGGTCCGGCAAGCACTCCACCGTCGTCCCGAACTGCTGCTTCTCCCGCGCCGTCAGCCGGAGGATCACGCGCTGGCCACGGTGACGTCGCGGCGCGGCGCCGCGCCGGCCACGGCGGCCGCGATCTCCGCGCGCCGGAGGCCCGCGCCGCGCGGCCGGCGGCCCCGGCGCTCCCTGGCGAGTCGGCTCGCGCGGGCGCCGCTCGCGCTCCGCCTCGCGCTCCTGGGCGTCCTCGTGCTGGCGGCGCTGGCCGCGCTGAACGTGGCCTACCAGGTCGCCAGCAAGCCGACGGAGCTCCTCGGGCTGGTCTTCGCGCCGGCGCCCCTCACCCCCGCCGAGACGTGGGCGCGCTACGGGTCCCAGTTCCGGGCCCATGCGACCGATCTGGTCCGCGCCGAGCTCCTGGCCGCACTCGCCCACGCCGAGAGCCAGGGAGACCCGCTGGCGCGCACGGCCTGGCAGTGGCGCTGGACGTGGAACCCGTTCGCGCTCTACGCGCCGGCCTCGAGCGCGGTGGGGCTCTTCCAGATGACGGACGCCGCCTTCGCCGAGGGGCGGCAGCTCTGCGTCCACGACCACCGCGTCGCGCGCGCCGGCTCGTGGTACGACCCGCACACTTGCTGGTTCCCCGTCCTTTACATGCGGACGGTGCCCGGCCACGCCATCGAGATGACGGCGGCCCGGCTCCACGAGCACCTCGTCCTGGCCCTCGGGCCCGAGCGCGCCGGGCGGGTCGGCGTAAGGGCCCGGGAGCGCCTGGCCGCGGTCATCCATCTCTGCGGGCCGGCCCGGGGCGCGGCCTTCGTCCGGCGTGGCTTCCGCGTGGCGCCCGGGGAGCTCTGCGGCACGCACGATCTGGCCGCCTATCTTGCGCGGGTCGATCGGTTCACGCTCGCGTTCGAGCGGCTCGCCCGCGCCGCGTAGGCCGGCCACGCCCGCGGCGGCGGCGCCTCGCCCGGCCCGGCCTTGCGACCACGCCGGGCGCGTGATACGCAGTCAAGCATGGGGACCGAGCCGTCCGCCCCGTTCGAGGTGACCTGCCCGTGCTGCAAGGCCATCCTGACCGTCGATGCCGACGTGCGCGCGGTGCTGGCCCACCGGGAGCCTCCGCGGAGCGGCCCGCTGTCGAGCCTCGACAAGGCCATGGACCACCTCCGGGGCGCGGGGGCGCGCCGCGAGGCGGCGTTCCGCCAGGCCACCGAGGCCGAGCGGACGAAGGGCGACGTCCTGTCGCGGAAGTTCGGCGAGGGGCTCAAGCGGGCAAAGGACGACCCGGATCCGCCCATCCGCCCCATCGACCTGGACTAGCGATCCCCCCGGACCCGGGGTCGTGACGCGCGCCAGGGCGTCCGGCGCGGTGACGTCCGAGCTCCTGCGCGACGTGCTCCCGGGCGTCAGCCGGTCGTTCGCGCTGTCGCTGCGCGTGCTTCCCCGGCCCCTCCGCCGCCCCTTCGGCGTGACGTATCTCGTCGCGCGCGCGGCCGACACGATCGCCGACACCCGCGCGCTGGCGCCGGTCGCGCGCCTCACGGCGCTGCACTCCCTCCGGCGCTCCCTCGGCGACGGCGACGGGGCGGCGCCGGCCCTGGCCGAATCCGCGGCGGGCGGCCACACCCCGGCGGAGCGCGCCCTCCTCGCGCGCCTCCCCGATGTCCTCGCCGCGTACCGGGCGCTCGAGCCGAGCGATCGGGAGCGGGCGCTCGGGGTCCTGCTGACGCTGACCCAGGCCATGGTCGAGGCGCTGGAGCGCTTTCCGCCCGAGATGGCGGACCGGGTGGGCGCCTTCGACACGCGGGCCGACCTGGACCGCTACACGCACCTGAACGCGGGCTGCGTCGGCGAGTTCTGGACCGACATGGTGGTTGCGCACCGGCCGCGCTGCGCGACCTGGGATCTCCCCGCCATGCGGCTCCGCGGCGCGCGGTTCGGCCAGGGGCTCCAGCTCGTCAACGTGCTCCGCGACCTCCCGCGCGACCTCCGGATCGGGCGCTGCTATCTCCCGGCCGCGGATCTCGCGACGCTCGGGCTCGTCCCCCAGGACCTCTTGAACCCCGTCGTACTCCCACGCCTCCGCCCGCTCCTCGACGCGCTGATCGACGAGGCGCTCCGCCGTCTCGACGACGGCCGCGCCTACACCCTCGCCGTGCCCTGGCGCGAGGGTCGCTTGCGCCTGGCGTCCCTCTGGCCGCTCTCGATCGGGCTCGCCACGCTCGCCCGGCTCCGGCGCGCCGAGAACCTCCTCGACCCCACCGTCACGGTCAAGGTGCCGCGCCGCGAGGTGCGGGGGCACCTCGCCCGCTCTCTCATGCTCGTGTGGTCCGACCGGTGGCTCGGCAGCTGGATCCGGCGCCTCGCCGCCGCCGCCGCGGGCCCGCGGTGAGGCGGAACGGCCGTGCCCCGCCGGAGGAAGGAGGCCTAGGGCGAGGCGTCCTCCGGGGGGACCAGGCGCAGGAGCGACTCGGGGTCGACGCGCGCGCCGCCGAGTTGCACGGCGAAGTGGAGATGCGGGCCCGTCACGCGGCCGGAGGCGCCGACGGTCCCGATGACCTGCCCCTCGGCCACGGTCTCGCCCTCCGCCACGCGCGCCTCGGTGAGGTGGAAGTAGAAAGTGAAGAGGCCGAGGCCGTGGTCCAGCACCACGTTGCGCCCGGCGAAGAAGTGCTCGGCGACGAGCGCCGCGCGGCCCGCGTTCGCGGCGAGGACGGGCGTGCCGGCGGGCGCCGCCCAGTCGTAGCCCGTGTGCGGGCTCCGCGGCTGGCCGTTGATGAGCCGCCGGAGCCCGAAGCCCCCGGTCGGCTGGCCGCCCTCGACCGGCGTCCGGAACGGGCCGCGCCAGAGCCGCTCCCGGACGCCGGCGGCGAGCGCCGCCTTGAGCGCGGCCCGCTCGCTCTCGACCCGGACGAGCGTCGGCGCGTCCAGGTCGACCATGCCCTTCGGCAGCGTCAGCTGCTGCATCGGGAACGTGCGCGCCCGCACGTGGACCACCCCGGCCGCGAGGGCGCCGCCGTTCTTCGCCACGCTCGGGCGGGTGAGGCGCCAGCCCATCGGACCCGGCCGCACGTCCAGATCGATCCCGATCAGGGCGGCGACGCCGTGCGCCGTCGGGAAGAGCGCGAGGGGCCGTCCGTCCCACTCCGCGCGGACGTTGGGCGGCGCGCCGGTCACCTGGAGGAGCAGCACGTCGCCGGGCTGCGGGCTCGGCGGCGTCGCCGAGACCCGCACGCCGCCGGGCGCCCCCGCCGCGACAGACGCCGCGGGCGGGATCCCCAGGAGCGCGGCGCCCAGCAGGAAGGTCCGGCGCCTCACTCCACGTGGGGGGGAGCGGCGCCGCTCCTCGCCCACACCCCCCCACCACATGACTCCGTCGGGCGGCGGCAAGGTGAGTCGTTCAAGGCTGGCCTGTCACTCCGGCGTCGGGCCGGGCGGCTGCTGGCGAAGAAAGCGCTCGATCTCGGCCACCAGGTCCTTCCCGTCCGGCAGGTCCCCGGCCGGCTGCGGCTCGGCCTCCTCGGCCTCCTGGTCCTTGGCCTCGAGGCGCCGCACGTAGCTCGCGACCTTCCGGTTCTGCTGCAGGACCTCGGTCAGCTGCGAGTCGAACTGGGTCGCGGCCTCCTCCAGCTCCCGGTAGTCGAGCGGCCCGTCGAAGAGCCGGTTCACGCGCTGGATCAGGGCGAGGGTGGCCCGCGGGTTCTCCATGGCCGAGATGTAGTGCGGCACGTTGGCCCAGAGGCTCGCCGTCGCGAGCCCCGCCGCGCGAGCCGTCGTGGAGAGCACGCCGACGATGCCCGTCGGGCCCTCGTACCGGGTCGGGCGGACGCCCAGGATCGCACCCAGCTCGGGGTCGGTCGCGGAGCCCGTCAGCCGGACGGGGCGGGTGTGCGGGACCTCCGCCAGGAGCGCGCCGAGGGTGACCACGAGCCCCACCTCGAGGTCCTTCGCGAAGTCCAGCACCGCCCGGCAGTAGGTCTTCCACCGGAGGTGCGGCTCGATCCCCACCCCGACGATGACGTCGCGGCTCGCGCGCGTGCAGAGGCTGAGCTCCAGCTCGGGCCAGACGACCTCGCGGTCGAGCGTCCCCGGGACGAGACGGGTAAGCGGGCGCTGGAGGCCGAAGTGGTAGAACTCCTCCGGGTCGAGGCTTGCGATCCGCTGGCCGTCCCACGCGCTCCGGAGGAATCGCGCCGCGTTGGTCGCCGATTCGGCCGCGTCGTTCCAGCCCGCGAAGGCCAGGAGGAGGACGGGCCGGCGCAGCCGGCCCGGACGCTCGTGGATCGTCACCTGGGGCATGCGTCAGGCTCTCCAGCGGATTGTAGGGCGCGGCGACCGACGCGACAACCGGTATGTGCAGGCCGAGGCGCGCGGGGCGCGCGTCGTCGAGGCCGTCGCGCCGGCCCCGGGGCTTGACGCCCGCCCCGGGCGAGCGCCATCGTTGAGGTCCACTTCCACAGGAGGGACGCCATGCGGCGGACGACGATCGGAATGCTGGCCGCGACGCTGATCCTCGCCCCGGGCGCGCTCGGCTCCGCCCAGGCCGCCCAGCTCCAGTGGTGGAGCCACTGGGCCGTCGAGGACTCCAAGAAGGCCGTGCTCTTCGAGGCCAAGCGGCGCTTCGAGGCCAAGCACCCGGGAAACACGGTCGAGATCACCTTCTACGAGAAGAAGAACATGTGGCCTGCGCTCCGGGCCGCCTTCACCGCCGGCTCGGGCTTCCCGGACGTCTTCTACTACGACAACGACGTCCCGGAGTTCATGACCGCCGGCTGGCTGGCGGACCTCTCGCAGGGGATCCGCTGGGAGAGCATCGAGCCCTACGGCAAGGCGTTCTGGACACGGCCCGGGCCTCCCGGGAAGGTCGGGACCTGGGCGGTGCCCGTCGAGGCGGCGTCCGACGAAATCTACTTCAACAGGAAGCTCTTCCGCGAGCTCGGCATCGCAGTGCCCGCGAGCTTCGCGTTCACCCAGGACCAGTTCAAGGACGTCGTCGCCAAGTGCACGAAGGCCGGCTACGCGGCGTTCGCCACCGGCGCCGCCGACCGCGAGTGGGCGGCCCTCTACCTCCCGGACATGCTGCTCCTGTCCAAGCTCGGCTACGCGGACGTGGAGAAGCTCTACCGGGGCGAGCTCAGCTGGAAGGACCCGCGCGTCGTCGACGTGTTCCGCTACTACAAGGAGCTCGTCGACCTCGGCGCGTACGCGAAGACGCTCACGAGCATGACGCTCGCCGAGGCGCATCGGTACTTCCACACCGAGCAGAAGGCCTGCATGTTCCCGGTGGGGTCCTGGTACACCGGCCGCGCCTTCGTCCCGCCGGAGAAGGGCGGGCAGCCGCCGGGCTTCGAGCTGGGGCTCCTCAACTACCCCCTCATGAAGGACGGCAAGGGGCACGGCGAGAAGATGCTCGGCGTGGCCGGCTCCCTGGCCGTCGCGGCGAAGAGCCCGAACCTCCCGCTGGCGATCGAAGTCGCCAACGCCTTCGCCGACGTCGAGATCGGCAACCTCTGGATGGCCAAGACGGGCATCCAGACGGGGATCAAGACGGAGCCGGGCCGGATCGACAGCCCGATCAAGTGGTACTTCGACGAGTTCGCCAGGGTGAACCGGACGTCCAAGTGGGTCGACCTCACGGCGCAACAGGTGAAGCTCCTGATGAAGCCGGGCCTCTGGGAGGTCTACGTCGCGACGATGAACCAGGGCATGCCGAACCGCCTCCTGGGTCCGGACGAGGCGCTCGCCAAGCTCGAGGACGCGCGGCTCAAGGGGAAGTAGCAGGGTAGCCTCCTGAGCGCCGACTCACCGAGCCGCGTCGAGGCGCTCCCCCGCGGCGTCGCGCGGGCCGCGGCCCGCCGCCGCGGGGGACCCCGGCGTCCGTGGGGCGCCATTGTTCTGTTCCTGGGCCCCACGCTCGCGCTCTATTTCGCGTTCGCCATCTACCCCGTCCTCGTGACCTTCTACAACAGCGTCCACAGCCTCCGCATGGACCTCGGCATGCAATACGAGTTCGTCGGGCTGGCCCACTTCCGCGAGATCCTCACCAGCGACGCGATCTTCTGGAGGGCGGCAGCGAACTCCCTGACCTGGGGGCTGGTGGCCCCGGTCGTCGACATCCCCCTCGCCCTCGGGCTCGCGCTCGTGCTGCACGCCCGCGTGCCCTTCGCCAAGGCCTTCCGCACCGTCTGGTTCACGCCGGTCCTCATGTCGTATCCGGTCGTCGGGGTGATCTGGCTGTGGGTCTACAACTACGACTGGGGGATGGCGAACCTCCTCCTCCGCGCCGTCGGGCTCGGCGCCTACGCCCAGGCCTGGCTCGCGAGCCCCGCGACCGCGCTCCCCGCCCTGATCCTGGTCACGACCTGGATGTTCGCGGGCTTCAACATGGTGGTCCTCCTGGCGGCGATCCACGCGATTCCCGCCGACTACCTCGACGCCGCCCGGGTCGACGGGGCCGGCGCCGCCCGCCGCGTCGTCCACGTGCTGGTCCCGCTCCTCCGCCCCACGCTCGTCAACCTCGCGATCCTCGACTTCATCGGCAAGATGAAGCAGTTCGCGCTCGTGTGGGTCATGACGCGCGGCGGGCCCATGTGGGGCACGGAGACGGTCGCCACCTACGTCGTGAAGCGCGCGTTCGAGTGGAAGACCCTCGACCTCGGCTATCCCTCCGCGGTGGCCGTCCTGTGGTTCGTCATCATCTTCGGGCTCTCGTACGCCTTCACGCGCCTGCTCCAGCGGCGCGAGGCCCTGGAGTTCTGAGGGTGCGCGGCCGGATCGGTCGCCGGCTGCTCCTCGTCCCCGTGCTCGCCTACACGGTCTTCTCTGCGGGCCCGTACGTCTGGACGGCGATGATGTCCCTCCGCACGACGGACGAGATCTACCGGAGCCACTACGGCCTGCCCATTCCCGCCCACTGGGCCAAGTACCACCGCGCCTGGACCGAGTTCGGCTACGCCACCTACTTCCGGAACAGCGCGATCGTCACCGTCGCCGCCGTCGTCCTCGTGACCATGCTCGGCGCCATGGCCGCCTTCGCGTTCGCCCGGCGCCGCTACGCGTTCCCGGGGCGGGAGCCCCTCTTCCTGCTCGTGTTCCTCTCCATCATGTTCCCGCCCCAGATCATGCTGCTGGCCCTCTTCCAGATCCTGGTCCAGTACCGGCTCTTCAACACGCTGACCGGGCTCGTCCTCGTCTACGCGGCGACGGAGCTGCCGCTCACGATCTACCTCCTCCGCGCCTTCTTCGCCCAGATCCCGACCGAGCTCGAGGAATCGGCCCGGATCGACGGCTGCGGCGACTGGAGCCTGTTCTGGCGCGTGATGCTGCCGATCGCGCTGCCCGCCGTCGCCACCACCGTGATCCTCAACTTCATCTACTTCTGGAACGAGTTCCTGTACGCGGTCGTCTTCATCACGCGCCAGCAGAGCCGGACCCTCCCCCTCGCGATCCAGTTCCTCGTCAGCGACCAGTACTTCGACATCGGCATGCTGGCGACCGGCCTCATGATCGCGACCCTCCCGGTGCTCGTGCTCTACCTCTTCCTCTCCGAGTGGTTCGTGAAGGGGATGACCGCAGGGGCCATCAAGGGCTGAGCCGCCCGGCCAGGGACGCCGCGCGATGCATAGCGGCCGTGGCGGGCCGGTCGGCTATACTGGCGGGCAACTGTGTGGAATCACCGTCGCGCCCCGGGCTTTGGTCTGACGATCGCGCTCCTCCTGCTGGCGTGCGCGCCGCACCCGGCGGCGGCCGCCAAATCGTCCGATCTCATCACGCTGGAGAACGTCCGCGCGACGGGCGACCTGGACGCGATGATCAAGAGGCGGCGGATCCGCGTCCTGCTCGTCTACAGCAAGACCTTCTACTTCCTCGACCGGGGTCGCCAGCGCGGCGCCACCTACGATCTCATGCACGCCTTCGAGGAGGACCTGAACCGCCGCCTGAAAACCGGGCATCTCCGGGTGAACATGGTGTTTATCCCGGTCGCCCGGGACGAGCTGCTCCCCGGGCTGATCGCCGGCCGCGGCGACATCGCGGCCGCCAACCTCACGATCACCAAGGAGCGCCGCGAGCAGGTCGACTTCTCTGATCCGATCGGCGGCGGCGTGGACGAGATCGTCGTCACCGGGCCCGCCTCGCCGGCCATCGCGCGGGTCGAGGATCTGGCCGGCCAGGAGATCTTCGTTCGCAAGTCGAGCAGCTACTACGAGAGCCTCCTGCGGCTCAACGGCGAGCTCGAGAAGGCGGGCAAGCCGCCCGTCCGCATGAAGCTCGCGCCAGAGACCCTCGAGGACGAGGACTTGCTCGAGATGGTCAACGCCGGACTGGTCCGGCTAGTCATCGTCGACAACCACAAGGCCGAGTTCTGGGCGCAGATTTTCCCGAAGATCCGCCTTCATCCGGACGCTGCCGTCCGGACCGGCGGCGAGATCGCGTGGGCGTTCCGGAAGGAGAGCCCGAAGCTCGCCGCGGCCGTCAACCGATTCGTCATGGCGAATCGCAAGGGCACGGCGCTGGGCAACCAGCTCTTCAACCGGTACCTGCGCAGCGTGAAGTACGTGAAGAACTCCCTCGCGCCGGAAGAGCTCGAGAAATACCAGCGGACGGTGGAGCTGTTCCGCAAGTACGGCGACCGCTACGGCTTCGACTCGCTCATGCTCACGGCCCAGGGGTACCAGGAGTCCCAGCTGGACCAGCAGCGACGGAGCCACGCCGGCGCCGTCGGGGTCATGCAGGTGCTGCCGACGACCGGGAAGGAGATGCAGGTCGGCGATGTCCACCAGCTCGACCCGAACATCCACGCCGGGGTCAAGTACCTCCGGTTCATGGTCGATCGCTACTTCAAGGACGCCCCCATGACCCCCGAGAACAAGCTCCTCTTCGCGTTCGCCTCGTACAACGCGGGCCCCGCGAAGATCGCCCGACTCCGCCAGGAAACCACCCGGGCTGGGCTCGATAAGAACGTGTGGTTCAACAACGTCGAGCGGATCGCCGCCAAGCGGATCGGCCGCGAGACCGTCCAGTACGTGAGCAACATCTTCAAGTACTACGTCGCCTACCGGCTTCTCGAGGACGAGCGGCTGGAGCGCGACCGCACGAAGCAGCAGTCCGGCGGCTAGGCCCGGGCCCGGGCTATAATCCCCGCGTCATGGCTCACGACTTGGTCGTGCGGGGCGGGACCGTCGTCACCGCGAGCGAGACCGTCCGGTGCGACGTGGGCGTCGACGGCGGCCGGATCACGGCTCTCGGCGACGGCCTGCCGTCCGGGCGCCGGGAGCTCGACGCGCGCGGCCTCTACGTCCTTCCGGGCGGCATCGACAGCCACGTCCACATCGAGCAGCTCTCCTCGGCCGGGGTGGTCTGCGCGGACGACTTCCACTCGGGCACCGTGGCCGCGGTCTTCGGCGGCACCACGACGATCGTGCCCTTCGCCGCGCAGCACCGCGGGATGAAGCTCCGGGCCGTCGTGGAGGACTATCACCGCCGAGCCACCGAGAAGGCGGTGATCGACTACGCGTTCCACCTGATCCTCGCCGACCCGACCGAGGAGGCGCTCCGCGAGGACCTGCCGCGGCTCGTCGCGGAAGGCATCACCTCGTTCAAGATCTACATGACCTACGACCGCCTGCGTCTCGCGGACGAGCAGCTCCTCGACGTCCTGGCCGCGGCGCGGCGGCTGGGCGCCCTCACCATGATCCACGCCGAGAACCACGGTATGATCGCCTGGCTCTCGGCCCGCCTGCTCCAAGCCGGCGCGACCGCCCCGCGCTACCACGCGATCGCGCACCCGCGCGTGGCGGAAGGCGAGGCGGTCCAGCGAGCCATCGCGCTGGCGGAGCTGGTCGACGTGCCGATCCTGATCGTCCACGTGTCGGACGCGGCGGGGGCGGGCGCGATCCGCCGGGCGCAGACGCGCGGCCTGCGCGTCTACGGCGAGACGTGCCCCCAGTATCTCTTCCTCACGGCCGACGATCTCGACCAGCCCGGGCTCGAGGGCGCGAAGTACGGCTGCAGTCCCCCGCCCCGAGACCGCGCGGCGCAGGAGGCGATCTGGCGGGGTCTCGCCGACGGCACGTTCCAGGCCTACTCGTCCGACCACGCGCCGTACCGCTTCGACGAGTCCGGCAAGCTCCCGAAGGGCGACCGCACGACGTTCAAGGACATGGCCAACGGGGTGCCCGGGATCGAGCTCCGGCTCCCCCTGCTCTTCTCGGAAGGGGTCGGCGCGGGCCGGCTCTCGCTGAACGAGTTCGTCGCCCTCGGCGCCACCAATCACGCCAAGCTCTACGGGCTCTACCCTCGCAAGGGCACGCTCGCCCTCGGCGGAGACGCGGACCTCGCCCTCTGGGATCCGGCGCGCCGGGTCCGCGTCACGGCCGCCATGCTCCACGACCGCGTGGGCTACACGCCCTACGAGGGCCGCGAGCTCACCGGGTGGCCAGTCACGGTGGTCTCGCGGGGCCGCGTCGTCGTCCACGACGGCCGGCTCGACGCCGAGCGCGGCACCGGGCAGTTCGTGCCGGCCGCGCCCTCCGACTGGGCGCGCCCCCGCGGCGTCGCCGTGCCCGAGCTCGAGCAGCTCCGCCGCCTCGGCCCCGCCCTCGAGCTCTAGCCAGGCGACCGGACCCACCCCGCATCGTGGGGAAGCGGCGGCGAGGCGGCGCCGGGGCGATCCGTGACGGCGAGGCCGGTGAGCCGCCGGGGCGCGATGCGCCGGCCTCCCCGGTCGAGCGCGGCGTCCCGCTTGCCCTCGTCGTCGCGCGGAACGCCGTCGGGCCCGCCGGCATCCTCTTCTTCGGCTGGTCGGCGCCGATGCTCCTGGTCCTCTACTTCGCGGACACCCTCGCCGGGATGTGGGCGGTGTTCGTCGCGGTCGGCTTCAAGGTCAGCCACGCCGACCCCCGCCAGGGGGTCTGGAGCATCGCGGAAGGCGCCGTGAGTGCGGTCCTGATCGGCCTGTTCCTCGCCGCCTTCGTCGCGGTGCCCCTCGGCGTTCCCCTGGTCATGCTGCTCGGCGCCTCGGGCGTGGCCTGGCGCGACGTGGGGGCCGACTCGAGCCTGCGGGCGGGGATCGGCGTGGTCGCGCTCACGGCGCTGGTCGGGGCGGCCCGGAACGTCCTCGCCCTCGCCCAGGGGCGGTCCGGCGACGCCCTCGTGAAGCAGGTCTTCGCGATCCTGATGACCCGCTGGGTCCTCGTGCTGGTCGTGATCTACGGCCTGGTCGGGCTCCTCGGCCGCTTCGCGCTCTACGTCGTGGTGATGGCCTACGCGGCCGCCAGCGCGTGGAGCGAGCTCGAGCCCGAGCGCTTCGCCCGCCTCATTCCCGACCGCCGGCCGGCCGGCGCGCGATAAAGCGGACCCGGCGGGACGGCCCTCGCGCCCCGCGAGCCGCGCGGCGCGAAGGCTACCCGGCGGCCACGCGGCGGCGGACCTCGGGCAGCACGGCACGCCCGAGGAGCTCGATGCCCGCCAGGATGTCGGCCTGCGGCATCCCGGGCCAGCTGACGCGCATGGTGGCATGGGTCACCCCGGCCCGGTGCTGGGCGAGGAGCGCGTCGACCACCTCGGCCGGCGACCCGATCGCGAACCGGCTCGCCGCGAGCCGGCGGAGCTGGGCCTCCGGCGCCGCGCCGGGGTCGAGGGTGATGCCGGGAATCCCCCAGGAGAGATACGCCGCGTACTTCGCGAGGAGGAACGGCGCCGCGCGGCGGATCGCGGTCGCCTCGTCGGGGGCGCACGCCACCTCGATCAGCCGGCAAACGTGCCGGCTCGGCGCCAGCCCCGCCGCGGCCCGCGCGGCGCCGAAGTCGGCCGCCTGCCGCGCGAACTCGTCCACCGTCGACACCGGGACCACCATCCAGCCGTCGGCGATGCGGGCGGCCCGCGCGATGCCCGCGGGCACCTGGGAGCCGACGAGGATCGGCGGTCGGGGCTGCTGGAGCGGCCGGGGGCGGATCGTCACGCCGTCGAGCTGCCAGTGGCGGCCGCGATGGGTGACCCCGTCCTCGGTCCAGAGCCGGCGGATGATCTCGACGCCCTCGACGAGGCGGCTCACCCGCTCGGCCATCGGCACGCCGAAGAGCGCGAACTCCTCTGTCCGGTAGCCGAGGCCCACGCCCAGCAGGAGCCGCCCGCCGCTGATCACGTCCAGGAACGCGCCGATCTCGGCCACCTCCACGGGGTTGTGGAGCGGCAACAGGATCAGGTTCGTGCCCACCTGGAGCCCGTCGGCCTCGGCCGCGAGGCGCTGGAGGAACGGGAGCAGCGGGAAGTAGTGGTACCCCGGCGTGGCGTGATGCTCTCCCCCCCAGATCGAGTCGAACCCGAGCGCCCGGATGAGGCGCACCTGCTCGACCGTCTCGGCGAACCGGCGCGCCGGGTCGTCCCCCGCCGGGTGCTGCGCGTTGAGATAGACACCGAGCCGCATCCCTCGCCCCCCCGCCTCGGACGACGCGCTCGCGCGATCCGGCCCGCGCGGCCAGCGCCGCGGGCCATAGGGTACACTCGGTTCGATGGACGCGCTGGCCGGCTTCCACCCCGCCATCCGGACGTGGTTCCAGCGCCGCTTCCCGGACGGCCCGACGGACCCGCAGACGCGGGGCTGGCCCGCGATCGCGGCCGGGGAGGACACGCTGATCGCGGCGCCCACCGGCTCGGGCAAGACCCTGGCCGCCTTCCTGGTCGGCATCGACCGGCTCTTCCGCGCGGCCGAGCCCGGCGCCGAGCCCACGACCGAGGTCGTCTACGTGTCGCCGCTCAAGGCCCTCGCCGCCGACATCCGGGAGAACCTCGAGCGCCCGCTGGCGGAGATCCGCGAGGTGGCCCGGGAGCTCGGCCTGGCTGTCCCGGACCTCCGCGTGGTCGCCCGCACGGGGGACACGTCCCCGACGGCGCGCGCGGCGATGCTCCGCCAGCCGCCGCACCTCCTGATCACGACGCCCGAGTCCCTCTACCTCCTCGTGACCGCCGCCCGGAGCCGGGAGCGCCTCCGCGGGGTGCGCACGGTGATCGTGGACGAGATCCACGCGGTGGCGCGTGACAAGCGCGGCTCGCACCTCGCCCTCACGCTGGAGCGCCTGGACGCCCTGGCGAAGGACCGGCCGCAGCGCATCGGGCTCTCGGCCACTCAGCGGCCGATCGAGATGGTCGCCCGCCTCCTGGTCGGCGCCGGCGAGGGGCGCCGCCGGCCTGACGGCGCGCCGGCGTGCCGCATCGTCGACCTCGGCCACCGACGCGACCTCGACCTCACGATCGAGCTGCCGGGCAGCGAGCTGGAGGCCGTCGCGTCACACGAGCAGTGGGGCGAGATCCTGGACCGCATCGCGGCGCACGTGCGCGCGCACCGCACGACGCTCGTCTTCGTCAACACGCGGCGCCTGGCCGAGCGGGTGGCGCACCTCCTGGCGGAGCGCCTCGGCGAGGGTCAGGTCGCGGCCCACCACGGGAGCCTGTCCAAGGACCGCCGGCTCCGGCTCGAGACGCGGCTCCGGGCCGGCGAGCTGGCGGCGCTGGTCGCCACGGCGTCGCTCGAGCTCGGCATCGACATCGGCCCAGTCGAGCTCGTCTGCCAGATCGGCTCCCCCCGGAGCATTGCCACGCTGCTCCAGCGGGTGGGCCGCTCGGGCCACGCGCGCGGCGCCGTCGCCAAGGGGCGCGTCTACCCCACCACGCGCGACGAGCTCGTCGAGCTGACGGCGATGCTGCGCGCCGTGCGCCGGGGCCAGCTGGACCGGGTCCTCCCGCCGGAGGCGCCGCTCGACGTCCTGGCCCAGCAGATCGTCGCCGCCTGCGCCGCCGACGCCTGGTCCGAGGACCAGCTCTTCGATCTCGTCCGGCGCGCGGCGCCCTACGCGGACCTCGACCGCGCGGACTTCGACGCGGTGGTGACGATGCTGTCCGACGGCATCCAGACCGGGCGCGGGCGTCGGGGCGCGTACCTCCACCGGGACCGCGTCCACGGGATCCTGCGGGGTCGGCGGAGTGCCCGGCTCGCCGCCCTGACGTCGGGCGGCGCCATCCCGGAGACGGCGGACTATCGGGTCGTCGCCGACCCTGACGACACGACGGTCGGCACCGTCAACGAGGACTGGGCCATCGAGAGCATGCAGGGCGATGTGTTCCTCCTGGGGAGCACGTCGTGGCGGATCCGCCGGGTCGAGGCCGGCGTCGTGCGCGTGGTCGACGCGGAGGGCGCGCCCCCCAACGTGCCTTTCTGGCTCGGCGAGGCCCCGGCGCGCACCGCGGAGGCGTCGGCCGCCGTGTCGGCGCTCCGCGAGGCTCTGGACGAGCGGCTCGCGACGGGCGACGTCGCCACGGCGGCCGTGTGGCTCGCCCCCGAGGCCGGCGTCGACGCCCGCGTCGCGACGGAGGTCGCGCGGTACCTCGCGGCGTCCCGCGCCGCCCTCGGCGTCCTGCCGACCCAGCGCTGCGTCGTCTTCGAGCGCTTCTTCGACGAGGCCGGCGGGATGCAGCTGGTCGTCCACGCCCCGTACGGCGGCCGGATCAACC
>DATBGA010000106.1:0-3199 GCA_036558225.1 Candidatus Methylomirabilota bacterium
TGCAGCCAGAGCTGCGATCCGCAGTCGGTGCGTCAGATGTTGCGCAATGGGGTCACGCGGACCATCGAGCTTCGCGGTCGGGACGACAACGGCCGGCCCGTCACGTCCATACTGCGTCTTCGGCTCGACAGCTCCGTGGGAACCCCGCCACCGTGACCTCTCGAGACGAGTGGCCGTCACAGATGTCACGCCCAGAGCGAGCGGGGACGGTCGAGTGTTCCTCGAGCCCTCGGTGGGCCCGCGAGTGTCGCTCACGCTCTACGATGGGCACGGCCGGCGCTGGATGACGATGGAATCCAACGGCCCCGGCTGGAAGGGCGCGTCGACGCCCGCCGAATGAGCGAATCGCTCGCCGCCGACGCCGCCGCCCGATCCGGCCGAGCCCGCGCGGTGCCCGCCTGGGTCGGCGTGGCGCTCGTGCCCGCGGCGAACCTCGCCCTGGCCCTCCTCCTCTCCGGCGTGGTGGTCCTCCTCGTCGGCGAGAACCCCCTGCGCGCCCTGCGCGTCCTGACCGCCGGCGCCTTCGGGAACGCCGAGGCCGTCGGCTACACGCTCTACTACGCGACCAACTTCGTCTTCACGGGCCTGGCGGTGGCGGTAGCCTTCCACGGCGGGCTCTTCAACATCGGCGCCGAGGGTCAGGCCTACATCGCCGGGCTCGGCGTCGCGCTCCTCTGCCTGGGCGCGGGAGGCTGGCCGACGGCCCTGGTCATCCCGGCCACGATCGTCGTCGCCGCGGCCTCCGGCGCCGCCTGGGCGTTCGTGCCGGCCTGGCTCCAGGCCCGGCGCGGCAGCCACGTCGTGATCACGACGATCATGTTCAACTTCATCGCGGCCGCGGTCATGACGCACCTCCTCGTCAACGTCCTGATCAAGCCCGGACAGCAGTCGCCGGAGACGCGGGAGTTCGACCCGAGCACGTGGCTCCCGCAGATCCATGAGGTCCTCCGGGCGGTCGGGGTGGAGATCGGCCGCTCGCCCCTCAACCTCTCCGCGGTCCTCGCGCTGGCCGCCGGCGTCCTGGTCTGGTTCTACCTGTGGCACACGCGCTGGGGGTACGAGCTCCGCGCCCTCGGCCACAACGAGACGGCCGCGGTCTACGCGGGCATCTCGCCGGCGCGCACGATCATCGTCGCCATGTCGATCTCGGGCGCCCTGGCGGGGCTGATGAGCCTGAACGAGATCACGGGCGTTCAGCACCGCCTGCTCCTCAACTTCGTCGGCGGCGCGGGCTTCGTCGGCATCGCGGTCTCCCTGATGGGACGCAACCACCCGGTGGGGATCGTCCTGGCCGCCGTCCTCTTCGGCGCGCTCTATCAGGGAGGGTCGGAGCTCTCGTTCGACATGCCCAAGCTCACGCGCGACATGGTCGTAGTGATCCAGGGGCTGATCATACTCATCTGCGGCGCCCTCGAGTACGCGCTCCGGGGTCCCATCGAGGCGCTGTTCCGCCGGCCGGCGCGCGCGGGAGATTCCAGGTGAGCGCGGACGCGCGCGCGGGCTTCGACGCGTTCACGACGCTGGTCCATCTCCGGAAGACCGGCCAGGCCGTGCCCGTGGCGTGGACGCCCGACGTCCTCCGCGGGCTCGCGCCGGGCGCCGGCGACCACGTGATCGGCGCCAAGCACGGCGCCGTGCCCGGGGACTTCCACGCCGACGAGTGGGAGATGCACCCCGGCGGCGACGACGTCCTCTACCTCCTGACCGGCGCCCTCGACGTCGTCCTGGACGAGCCGGCCGGAGAGCGGACCTTCGACCTGCGGGGCGGGCAGGCCTGCCTGGTCCCGCGCGGCGTGTGGCACCGGCTCGTCCTGCGGCGGCCGAGCGATCTCCTCTTCGTCACGCCCGCCCACGGCACGCGGCACCGCGTCGTCGGCACCGTCCGCTCCCATGAGTGAGCCGCTCGTCCTCCTGGCGCTCCTCGCGGCTGCGACGGTGCGCGAAGCCGCGCCCCTCGTCCTCGCCGCCCTGGGCGGGCTCTTCGCGGAGCGGTCGGGGGTGGTCGACGTCGGGCTCGAGGGCAAGATGCTGGCGGCGGCGTTCGCCGCGGCGGCGACGGCGGCCGTCACGGGCTCCGCCTGGCTGGGGCTCGGCGCCGGCGTCGCGGCGGCGATCGCGCTGGCCATGGTCCACGGCCTCGCCTGCGTGACCTACCACGGGAACCAGGTCGTGTCCGGCATGGCGCTCAACATCCTGATGTCGGGCCTGACGGTGGTGCTGGGCTACGCCTGGTTCCAGCAGGGCGGCCAGACGCCGCTCCTCGACGGCGCCGCGCGCTTCGGGCCCATCGCGTTGCCGGGCGCCGCCGTCCTCGCGGGAGTTCGGGTCGTCGGCCTCCTCTACGGGGAGGTCGTGAGCGGACACAACGTCATCGTGTACATGGCGGCGGCGGCGGTCCCCGTCGTGGCGTGGCTCGTCTACCGGACGCGCTTCGGCCTGCGCCTCCGCGCCGTCGGCGACAGCCCGGGCGCCGTCGACACGGCGGGCATCTCGGTCGCGGCCACCCGCTACCGGGCGCTCGCGGTCGGCGGCGCGCTCTGCGGGCTGTCCGGCTCGTACCTGTCCATCGCCCATCACTCGGGGTTCATCCGCGACATGTCGGCCGGAAAGGGCTACCTCTCGCTCGCCGCGCTGATCTTCGGCCAGTGGCGCCCGGTGCCGACGCTCGCGGCGTGTCTCCTCTTCGCGTTCGCCGACGTGGTCCAGATCCGGCTCCAGGGCACTCCCCTGCCCGTCGTCGGCGTGGTGCCGGTCCAGCTCATCCAGGCGATCCCGTACCTCCTCACCGTGGGCCTCCTGGCGGGCTTCGTCGGGCGCGCGGTCGCGCCGCGCGCCATCGGCGTCCCCTACGTGAAGGAGCGATGAGCTCGCGCACGACCGACCCGTCCGCAGCACGGAGAGCCCGATGAGCGACGCCCTGCCGGCCATGCTCGACCGCGCGCACCAGGCCCTCGTGAACGCCCACGCGCCGTACTCCCGATTCCGCGTCGGGGCTTGCCTCCGGGCGGCGAGCGGCCGCCTCCATGCCGGCTGCAACGTCGAGAACTCGTCCTACCCGGTGACCCAGTGCGCGGAGGCCACGGCCATCGGCGCGATGGTCGCGGCGGGCGACCGGGAGATCGCGGAGATCCTGGTCGTGACGGAGGGCCCCGAGCTCTGCCCGCCCTGCGGCCGGTGCCGCCAGCAGCTCGCCGAGTTC
>DATBGA010000107.1:0-42979 GCA_036558225.1 Candidatus Methylomirabilota bacterium
GGAAAGGACAGCAGCACCTCGACCAGGCGCTGGCCCAGGAGATCGAAGGTCCCGTCCAGGAAGGCGCTCGCCACCGCCCACACCGCTCCCACGGTGCTGCCCAGCAGCACCGACGTGACGGCGACGAACAGGGACCACTTCGCGCCGTGCACGATGCGGCTCAGCACGTCGCGACCGATGAAGTCCGTCCCCAGCCAGTGCTGCCGGCTCGGCTCCTGGGCCCGGGTCAGGACGTTCGGCCGGAGCGGGTCGTCCGGCGACACCCAGGGCGCCAGGAGACCCACCAGGATCAGGAGGAGGGCCACCATGCCGTACGCGGCGGGCACGGGGTAGCGGCGGGCGAACGTCCTCAGCCACGCGAGGCTGATCCGCCATGGCATCCCCGTCCCGAGCGCGTCCTGACCGGCCCGGGCCGTCCACGGTTCGGCCCGTGGGAGGTCGGGAGCTCCTCGCTGCGCCACGCGTCCGCTGGTCTGGTCCGCCACGGTACCGGGCCTCGTGGGCCGGATGCCTCCTCAGTTGACTTTCAGCACGGTGTCCGGAGGATGACTCGCCAAGACAGCGATCTTCCAGCCACCGGTGGTGTTTTGAAGCAAGTACGTCCACCCCACACGCTCCAGCTCCCGCCCGTCGGCCCCATGGCGCACGATGCCAATGCCCGCCACGGCCAGCGTGTCACTCAACTGCTTGACGTGAACATCGTCCCAATCGGTACGAGCGACGCCCAATGCCCTGAGCCGCTCGAAGAATTGCGTCAACCGTTGCGCCGCATCGGCGCGGGTGGCGACGGAAGCGGCCCCTTGCGCCGTGATGAACATGACGGGCTCGTGGTAGTAGGACACCATGCTGGACACGTCATGCTTGTTCGACGCGGCGTAATAGTCTCGGAGGGTCTGGATCACTACCGCCTTGTCATCGTGTGCCGGCATCGCTGCCCCCCGCCCCCGCGTGCCTCTACTCGTAGCGGATCCGGGGGTCGAGCCACGCATAGCTGAGGTCGGTGATCAGGTTGATCACGACGAAGACCACCGTGTAGAGGAGCACGAGGTTCTGGACCACCGGCAGGTCGCGGTCGAGGATGGCGTCGATCATGGTCAGCCCCAGACCGGGGACACCGAACGCCTTCTCGACGGCGACGGAGCCCCCCAAAGCGACGCCCAGGAAGAGGCTGCTCCACGTGACGACCGGGAGCAGCGCATTTCGGAGGGCGTGGCGCACGACGACCAGCTGCTCGCGCACGCCCTTGGCTCGCGCCGTCCGGACGTACTCCTCCTGCATCACCTCGAGGAGCGACGAGCGGACCATGCGCGCCACGAACCCCCCGAAGCCCAAACCCAGGACCAGCGCGGGGCCGGCGACCATCTGCAGGTTCTTCGAGAGGCTCTCCCAGGGATACACGGGAAGAATCGGCGCCTTGTAGCCGAACCACAGGATCAGGGCCAGGACCGCCACCAGGCCGAGCCAGAAGCCCGGGATGGCGACGAAGAGGATGGAGAACATCCGGCCGGCGTGATCCAGCCACGAGTTCGGCCGTACGACGCCCACGATCCCCGCCGGGAATCCGACGAGCCAGGAGATCACCGTCGCGAGCAGCGCGATCTCGAGCGTGATCGGGCCCCGGCGCAGGACGAACTCGGTGACGCTGTCCCCGCGCAGCAACGACTTGCCGAACTGCCCGGTGCCGATGTCCCGGAGCCATTTTCCGTACTGGACCACGTACGGGTCGCGGAGCCCCAGCGCCTGCTCCAGGTTCGCGCGCTGCTCGACGGTCATCCGGCGCGCGCCCTCGAGGCCGAAGATGGCGACCAGCGGGTCCCCCGGCAGGAGGCGCATGGCGACGAAGATGATCATGCTGACGCCGAGCAGGGTCGGGACGACGAGCAAGAGTCGTCTGCCCAGGTAGGTCCGCACCCCGGCGTCTCCTCAGGCGATGTGACGAGCGGGGGCGGCGCCTGCGCGCCGCCCCCGCGGGCGCCTACTTGTCAAGCCAGACGAAGTCCCACTGGTAGGTGTTGTAGTCCGAGTTGCCGCCGGTCGGGGGCAGCCCCTTCACGTAGTTGTACCAGCCGTAGGCGCGGCCGCCGCTGAGCAGCGCGGTGCCGGGCACCTCGGCGCCGAGGATTTGGTTCAGCTGCCGGCCCAGCTGAGCCTTCTTCTGGAGATCGACCTCCACGGAGAACCGGTCGAGGACCTTGTCGAACTCGGCGTTCTTGAAGTTGGTGAAGTTGCTGTCGGCCTTCTTGCCCGTGGTCTTGTTGATGCTGTAGCAGGACCTGATGGTGGCGCTCAGGTCGGCCCCTCCGAGGCAGACGGCGTGGGAGATGATGTCGAACGTGCCGGCGACCTGCCGGTCGACCATCGCAGAGACTTGCACGACCTCGAGCTGGGTCTTCACCCCGAGGAGCCGCTCCCACTCGGCCTGCGCGTACGCCGCCAGCTGCCGATTCTGGGGGGATTCCCTGACCACGAAGTTGAAGGTCTTGGGGATGCCGCTCCCGTAGCCGGCGTCCGCCATGAGCTTCTTGGCCTCGGCGACCGCCTTCTCCCGCGTGGCCGCCGTGTACGGGTACTCCTTGATCAGCTCGTCGTAACCCCGCCCGTACGGCGGCGGCAGGTAGTCCATCAGCTGCACCGTCGGGTCGAACTGCTGCACGAGCTTGCCGATGGCGTCCTGGTCGAGGGCCAGGTGGAGCGCGCGGCGCACCCGGGCGTCGTTGAACGGCTCCCGCTCGTTGTTGAAGCCGATCCAGGCGGCCAGGTTGGGCGCCTGCCAGATGAGCCCGGACATGCTCGCGGTGGCCTTCACCTTCTGGTACGCGCTGGGGTCCAGCCACATCGCCCAGTCGACCTGGTTCCCCAGGAGCGCCGCGCCCAGCTCGGGCGTCCAGGCCTTCAGCCAGACGTGGACGATGCGGTCCACGTAGGGCACGTTGGGATTCCAGTAGTTCGGGTTCCTGACCTGCTCCCAGGACTCGGTAGTGCGACTCTTGTACATGAAGGGGCCGGTGCCCGGGAAATTGTCGACCTGCCTCAGGTCGCCCTTGTGCTGGTCGAGGGCCTTCTTGCTGGTGATGACGTTCCAGCCCCCGGCGAGCGAGGCCAAGAAGGTGTACGAGTCCCTGGGCTCGGAGAGTCGCATCACCACCGTGTAGCGGTCACGGACCACCGTCTCCTTGATGGGCAGGATCCGCAGGCTGATCAGGCCGGGCGGAGGGAAGACGATCCGGTCGAACGTCGCCTTCACGTCGTCCGCGGTGAAGTCCGTCCCGTCGTGGAACTTGACGCCCTTCCGCAGGTTGAAGGTGTAGGTCATCCCGTCGGGGGAGATGGTCCAGTTGGTGGCCAGGCTCGGGATGATGGGCAGCTTGGGATCTCGCGGGTCCATCCGCACGAGGAGGTCGTACATCGGCGCCTGGGCCCCGACGTTGGCGATCGTCCCCGACGCGTAGATGTCGAACATGGAGGGCGGGCCGTGCGCCGCCAGCCTGAGGGTGCCGCCGCGCTTGGCCTTCTCGTGGTCGATGGCCTTCAGGTAGAAGGGCTCTCCGGCCTTCGCCGGGGGCGTCTGCGCGTCCGCCGGACCCGCCGCCATCGAGGTCAGCGGCACCGGCGGCTCATTCGCGAGACTCAGGAGCAGAGCGACCGCGACGACGAGCCCGAGGATCCCTGACACTCTGCCGAGCCACTTTGTCATGACCCACCTCCCACCAGGGGTGACACCACGCATGGCGCCGAGCGGCGAGTCCGGGCGACTCCCGTTGTCGGTCGCGGTACAGTCTTGCGGCCGGAAGCCGACGGAGGGGCAACGCCTGGGGACGACATTGTCCGAGGCGATTCTGGAGGGGGGTCGCGAGCCTGTCAAGAACGCCCGAGACGCCGGCGAAGCTGGGCCATGCGGCTCGACACGCCGGCCGCGAGGGCGATCGCCGCGATCACCCGCAGCTCGCGGACTACGGGGTCGGGCGGCCTCCCGGCATGATGAGCGCCTTCACGGTCCGAGCGGCGTCGTGGTAGGCGAGCCCGTCGGGACCGCTGGTGCCTCCCAGGCGCACGCACGCATCGCCGAAGCTGAATGGCTGCCCGGTGCTCAGGTTCACAACGTGGCCGTCCGGGCGTTCCTCCAAAAGGCAGCCGCCGGCATTCTGCTCGCGGGGATGGCGCCGCGGCGGCCCGTCGCCCGGACGGTCGAACGCGTGGTGGGCCCCCGCGTATTCGGTGATCTCGGCGTCGGCGCCGGCTTGCCGGAGCCGCTCGACGTAGGCTCGACACGCCGCGACCGGTGCGAGGTCGTCGGCCGTCCCGTGGAAGAGCCGGATCGGGCGATCCGTCACCACCAGGTCCCCGACGTATCGGACTAAGCAGGGAGGATAGAAGGCGATGTGCTGCGCGAACCGGGCGCCGGCTGGCCCGTGCAGGCGCTGGAACCGCGTCAGCGCCGAGTACAGGGCGACGGCCCCGCCCTTCGAGAAGCCCATCACGGCGATCCGCGCGGGGTCGATCCGGGGGTGCGTGGCCAGGAGCTCGAGCGCGCGGTAGGCGTCTCCGATCATCGCCACGCTGCTGAGCTGCGACTGATCCTCCGACGTGAAGCCGATGCCCCGGCCCGTGAAGCTGTCGAGGATGAGCGTCGCCGCGCCCGCCTGGCGAAGCTCTTCGGCCCATCGGACTTCACGCGGCGAGATTCCCCCGGAGCCGTGGACCAGCACGACGGCGGGGCTCGGCCCGACTTGTCCCGGCGGGAGCTCGAGATCACCCCAGATGAGGGTCGTGGCCGCGGGCTTCACCCCCTGAAGGAACTCCGACACCGTCGGCGTGGCGCTCTGAAAGCCGATGCGGCCGGTCGGGCCGGCCGCCAGCGTCGAGTAGATCGCCGGCGGCGGACAGGCGTGCACGTACCGCATCGCAGCCGCGGTCGTGACCTCCTGGCCGTCGGCGAGCACGAGCCGCAGCGTGTACCGGATCTCGGCCTCGTCCGCCGGCCTCGGTGGGCCCGCGTACGTGAGGCGGCTCTCGAACCGGCCCTGGTCGGCGGTGTAGCTGCGGAAGTCGTCGAGGGTCGGGGTCAGCACGGACCGGATCGGTTGCTCGCCGGGCCCGTCCCAGAGGCCCTCCATCGCAATCTGCCTCACCGCCGCCAGGCCGCCGGAAAGCCCGCGATATGCGAACCCGAACCGGAAGGTGTCCTTGGCGCACACCCGCGGGGGATCGAACCGCAGCGGCTCGAGGGTCGGCTGCGCCTCCCCGGCGAGCGGCACGGCCAGCAAGCCGAGGCTCACGACACCCGCGAGCATAGGCTGGGGAACCTTCATGTCAGCCTCCCGCCGAACGCGCCGCGGCCGGCCGCGGTCGCCCGCGAGCCGGCCGTGGTCCCGATGCTACCCGAGCGAGGCGGGCCGTCTACGACTTTCCGCCCTTGGCCCGCTCGACGGCCTTCTCGAGCGCGCGCCGCGTGTACACGCGCGTGAGATGCGCCTTGTACTCGACCGAGCCCTGGAGATCGGCGTTGATGTCGATCCCGTCGGCCGCCTTCTGCGCAGCGGCGGCGATCGTCGCGGCGTCGAGGGTCTTGCCGGTCAGGGCCGCCTCGACCCCCTTCGCCCGGACGGCGTGGGAGCCGACGCCCGTGATCCCCACGCGCGCCGCCGTGCACTTGCCGCCGGCATCGAGCGAGACGGCCGCCGCGACGCCACACACGGCGAAGCGAGACGCCGGGTGCGGGTGCTTCATGTACGCGGCGCCGCTGTGGCCCCCGGTGGGGATCCGGATCTCGGTCAGCACCTCGTCCGGCCCGAGCGCCGTGGTGAAAAGGTCCTTGAAGAAGTCGTCGGCCTTGACGGTCCGCGCCCCCTTCGGGCCGACCGCCTTGATCTCGGCGCCGAGCGCCAGCATCAGGGCCGGCCAGTCCGCCGCGGGGTCGGAGTGCGCGACGCTGCCGCCGACGGTCCCGTAGTTCCGGACCTGGGGATCCCCGATCAGCGCCGCCGCCTCCGACATCATCGGGCACTTCTGGCGGACCGCCGCGCTCGATTCGACGGCGAAGTGCGTGGTGAGGGCGCCGATCACGAAGTTGCCGCCCTCCTCCTTGATGCCGGAGAGACCGCCGACCCGCCCGATGTCGATGAGGTGCTTCGGCTGGGCGAGGCGAAGCTTCATCATCGGGATCAGGCTGTGCCCGCCGGCCAGGAGCTTGGCGTCGTCCTTGTACCGGGTCAGGAGGCTCACCGCCTCCTCCACGCTCGCCGCCCGGTGGTACTCGAAGCTCGCAGGATACATGGCGTCCTCCGCCCTCAAATTCGGGGGTCAGGCCTTAACTTTGACAACCCCGCCCGACAACGCGTCCCGAATATCAAAGTTAAGGCCTGACCCCGGGTTTGGCCTGGGTGGCCGCCCAGATCCGGGCCGGCGTGAGTGGCATGTCGAGGTGGCTGATCCCGAGCGGGGACAGCGCGTCCATCACCGCGTTGGCCACCGCCGCGGTCGAGGCGATGGTGCCGGTCTCCCCCGCGCCCTTGATACCCATGGGGTTCACCGGCGACGGCGTCACGGTCCGGTCCGTCTCGTAGGAGACGAGATCGTCCGCCTTGGGCAAGGCGTAGTCCATCATGCTTCCGCTCTGGAGCTGGCCGTTCGTGTCGTAGGCCGCGTACTCGTAGAGGGCCTGGGCGACACCCTGGGCGATCCCGCCGTGCACCATGCCGTCCACGATCATCGGATTGATGACGCGTCCGACGTCGTCCACCGCCACGTAGCGGAGGAGCTTCACCTTGCCGCTCTCGGGGCTGATTTCGACGACCGCGATGTGCGTCCCGAAGGGAAACACGAAGTTGCTCGGGTCCCAGAACGACGTGGCCTCGAGGCCCGGCTCGAGCCCCTTCGGCAGCTTGTGCGCCAGATACGCCATCAGCGCCACCTCGCCGAACCCCTTGTTCCGGCTGGGCGACCCCTTCACCTGGAACTTGCCCTCGACGTAGTCGATGTCGGCCTCGCTCGCCTCGAGCAGGTGCGCGGCGATTTTCTTCCCCTTCTCCCTGACCTTCTCGATCGCGCTGTAGATGGCCGCGCCGCCGACGGCGGCCGAGCGGCTGCCGTAGGTGCCCATCCCGAACGGGATGAGGGCGGTGTCGCCGTGAACGATCTCGACGTCCTCGAAGGGCACCTGGAGCTCGTCGGCGGCCAGCTGGGCGAACGTGGTCTCGTGCCCCTGGCCGTGGCTGTGCGAGCCCGTGAAGACCGTGATTTTCCCGGAGGGGTGGACGCGGACCTGCGCGCTCTCCCACAGGCCCGCCTGGGCGCCGAGCGCGCCGGCCACGGCGGAGGGCGCCGGGCCGCAGGCCTCGATGTACGTGGCGAACCCGATGCCGAGGTACTTCCCGCTCTTCCGCGCGACCTCCTGGTCGGCCCGGAACTTCTTGTAGTCGATCATCTGGAGCGCGCGGTCGAGCGCCGGCTCGTAGTTGCCGCTGTCGTACTGGAACGCCACCGGCGTCTGGTACGGGAACTCCGCCGCCGGCACGAGGTTCTTCCGCCGGAACTCGGCGACGTCCATGCCGATGGCCTTCGCCGTCAGGTCGCACATCCGCTCGAGGAGGTACGTCGCCTCGGGCCGCCCCGCGCCACGGTACGCGTCGACCGGCGTCGTGTTGGAGAGCGAGCCGACGACCTCGCAGTAGATCTGCGGGATCTTGTACGAGCCGGACAGGAGCGGCCCGTAGAGGAAGGTCGGGATGAGGGGAGCGAACGTCGAGAGGTAGGCACCCAGGTTCGCGTTGGTGTGGACCCGGAGGGCGACGATCTTGCCGTCCTTGTCCACCGCCATCTCCGCGTCGGTGATGTGGTCCCGGCCGTGCGCGTCGGTCAGGAACGACTCCCGGCGCTCCGCCGTCCACTTCACCGGGCGCCCGAGCTGCTTCGACGCCCAGGAGACCGCGACTTCCTCGGGGTAGAGGAAGATCTTCGAGCCGAAGCCGCCCCCCACGTCCCCCGCGATCACCCGCACCTTGTGCTCGGGCATCCCCAGCACGAACGCCGCCATGAGCAGGCGGTGGACGTGGGGGTTCTGGGAAGTGACCCAGCAGGTGAGCTCGCCCGTCGCCGCGTTGTACGACGCCATCGAGGCGCGCGGCTCGATCGCGTTCGGGATCAGCCGATGGTTGATCAGGCGCTGCTTGACGACGCGCCCACCGCTGGACTGGACGCTCTTGATCGCCGCGTCCGTCTTGCCCTTGTCCCCGATGTCCCACTTGAAGGCGACGTTGCCGGGCGCGTTGTCGTGGATCTGGGGCGCGCCCGGCTGGACGGCCTTCTCCCCGTCCGTCACCGAGGGCAGCACATCGTAGTCGACCACGACCTGGTCCGCGCCGTCCCGGGCCGCGTACGGCGTCTCCCCGATCACCACCGCCACCGCTTGGCCCACGAAGTTGACCTTGTCGGTGGCGACCCCGCGGTACTCCGGGATCTTGAGGTCGGGGAGGAGCCAGCCGCAGGGCAGCGGGCCCACGCCGCCCGCCGCCAGGTCCTTGCCGGTGTACGCCGCCACCACGCCGGGCACGCTCTTCGCGCGCGAGAGGTCCACCCGCCGGACGCCGGCATGGGCGTGCGGGCTCCGGACGAACGCGGCGTAGGTCTGGCCGAAAAGCTTGACGTCGTCGGTGTAGACCCCCTTGCCGGTGATCATCCGGGGGTCCTCGCGTCGCTTGATACTCGAGCCGAAGAGCTTCGCCTGTGCCATGGCCGCCTCCCCGTCCCTAGGCCATCTTCTCCGCCGCGTACTGGATCGCCTTGACGATATTGTGGTACCCGGTGCAGCGACAGAGGTTGCCCTCGAGGAAGTGGCGGATGTCGGCCTCGCTCGGCTTCTTTTGGCGCTGGAGGAGCTGGTAGGCCGTCATGATCATGCCCGGCGTGCAGAAGCCGCACTGCAGCCCGTGCTTCTCCCAGAAGCCCTCCTGGATCGGGTGCAGCTTCCCGTCCTTGGCGAGCCCCTCGATCGTGAGGATGTCGGCCCCGTCGGCCTGGACGGCGAACATGTTGCACGCCTTCGTCGAGCGGCCGTTGACCATGATGGTGCACGCGCCGCACTGGCTCGTGTCGCAGCCCACATGCGTCCCGGTGAGATTGAGGACGTCGCGCAGGTAGTGCACGAGCAGGAGGCGCGCCTCCACCTCGGAGGTATGCGACGTCCCGTTGACCTTGACCTGGATCTTCACCGCTGGACCCTCCGTTGGGTTGCGAGCGTGGAGCGCCTCACGCGGTGGCGGACTTGTCGAGCTCCGCCTCCAGCGCCGAGAAGAACTGCGACATGAGCATGCGGCCCGCGGCGCCGACCAGGCGCTGGCCGACGGCCGCGATCAGGCCGCCGACCTGGGCCTCCGCCTTGATGGTGGCCAGCGTCCCGTCTTCCTGCTCCGCTAGGCTCAGCCGCCCCTCCCCCTTCACGAAGCCGGGGCGGCCGGTGCCCTCGACGCGGAGCGTGTACCCTTCGGGCGCGCGCTTGTCGGTGATGGCGAGCCGGCCCTGGTACGTCCCCTTCACCGCCGCCACCCCGACGGAGAGCGTGGCCTCGAACTCGTCGGGCCCGACCGGCTCGAGCCGCTCGCACCCGGGAGTGGCGCGCGCGAGCACAGTGGGGTCGTTGAAGAGCGCCCACACGCGGTCACGCGGGGCCTTGAAGAGATGGCTACCGTCGAGGGTCATGGATTAGCCGGCCACGAGGCAGAGGTAACCGTACCGCCGCCCCGGAGACACTGTCAAGGTGGACTCTCTTGGCCCGCCGGCGGCGGCCGCCGCCGGGCCGCGGTCGACGACCGGTCACCAGCGCGCGACGCCCACCCGGTCGAAGAAACCGGCGATCTGGACGGACAGCCCGCCCAGCCACAGGAGCCATCCGGCCATCGCGGCCAGGCGCACCGGGCCCGGCCAGCGCGGGCGCGGGACCTCGATCCCGTCCCCGACCTTCGTCCACCAGAGGGCGATCAGCAGGAGCAGGCTCCCGCCCAGGAACGTCATCGCGAGCCCGATGTTCACCACGGTGAAGACCGGCACCGCCATGCCCGGGATCCCCGTCATCCGTCGCTTCCTCCTGTCCGCCCGCCCGCGGCGGGCCGCTCAGTCCCGTCGAGTCGCCCCTGGGGCGTCCGCGTCGGCCTCGATCGCCCGGAGCCCTTCCAGGCGCACCGTCTCCAGCACCTCGCGGACGGGCCGCCCTTCGGCGTCCGCGATCCGCCGCACCTCCTCGAACTCGGGCGTGACCGTCACCGCGCGGCCGCCGAGCGTCGAGACCTTGAAGGTGACCGGCCCGAACGTCGTCGGGAGGCGCACCATCTCCCGCGGAAGCCGCCGGCGCCGCACCTCGCCCCAGCGAACCCCGATCGTCGTCGTCTCCCGGAACAGCAGCTCCGCGAGCCGCTCCGCGAGCTCCGGGGGCGCCAGCGCCGTGAGCACGGTGCCGGGCCGGCTCCGCTTCATGACCACGGGGGTCAGGTACACGTCGAGCGCGCCCGCCGCCAGGAGCCGCTCGACGAGCGGCTCGTAAAGCTGGGGCGACATGTCGTCGATCGTCGTCTCGACGGTGACCAGGGTCTCGACGTCGCCGGGCGAGGATTCCTCGGACGCCGTCTCCCCGAGGAGCACGCGCAGGAGGTTCGGCACCGGCAGCTCGCGCGTCCCCGCTCCCCAGCCGATCCGCTCGAGGGTCATGGCCGGAAGGCGGCCGGGCGTGCCGAGCGTCGTGAGGATGGCCGCGCCGGTCGGCGTCACCAGCTCGGCGGCCACGCCGTTGTCGTACACCGGGAAGCCTCGGAGCAGCTCGGCCGTCGCGGGCGCGGGGACCGGGAGGAGCCCGTGCGCCGTCTTCACGGTGCCGCCGCCGATCGGGAGCGGCGAGACGTGCACCCGGTCCACGCCGAGGGCGTCGAGGCCGGCCACCGAGCCCACAACGTCGACGAGGGTATCGAGGTCGCCCACCTCGTGGAAGTGCACGGCCTCGACCGGCACCTGGTGCACACGGGCCTCGGCCTCGGCCAGCCGCTCCAGCACCGCCCGCGCGCGCGTCTTGACGGCGTCCGGCAGGCGCGAGGCCGAGATCGGCCGGAGCATGTCGCCGAGGGTCTGGAAACGGCGAGCCGGCTCCGTGCGCACCACCAGATGCGTGCCGCGGAGCCCGCCGCGCTCGACCGCCCGCGCCTCGAGCCGCCAGCCCTCGACCCCGAGGCTCCCGAGCGCGGCCTCGAGCGTCGCGAGCTCGCAGCCCGCGTCCACCAAGGCGCCGAGAACCATGTCCCCGCTCGCGCCCGACGGACAGTCGAAGTACGCGATCCTCATCGGGCGGGCCCGCCGCGCGGACTCACGCTGGCTTGAAGCTCCGGTCAAGCGTGACGTCGAGGAGCGTCGGGCCCGACGCGGCGAGCGCGCGGCTGAGCGCCGGCCCCAGGTCCGGCGCCTTCTCGATCCGCTCGGCCCGCACGCCGAGCGACTCGGCCAGGCGCACGAAGTCGACACGCGGGTCCTCGAGGTCCATGGCGATGTAGCGGTCCTCCTGGGCCGCGAGGCCCTTCATGGCGTGGATCCGCTGCTTGAGGATGCGGTACGAGGCGTTGTTCAGGATCACGAACGTGACGCCGAGCCGGTAGCGCGCCGCCGTCCAGAGCCCCTGGCACGTGTACATGGCGCTCCCGTCGCCGATCAGGCCGACGACCGGGCGGTCGGGGAGGGCGAGCTTCACGCCGATCGCCGCGGGCAGGCCCCACCCGATCCCGCCGCCGCGGAGCCCGAAGAAGCTCCGCGGGTCGTCGCTCCGGAGGAGCGTCCGGAGCCCGCCGCTCGAGGAGATCGACTCGTCGACCACGACCGCCTCGGGCGGGACGGCGTCGGCCACGGCGGCGATCGCGGCAAGCGGCGTGATCGGGACCCGCGGCATCTCGGCCCGGGCCCGCGCGCGAAGCTCGTCGGCGTGGCGGGCCTTCGCGGCCCGGGTCGCTTCGAGCCGCTCCCGCGCCCGCCGGCGCCGGGCCGGGGTCATCCGCGCCTCGAGCGCCGCAAGGAGATCGGGGAGCGTCGCCTTCGGGTCCCCGAGGATCGCGACGGCAGCCGGATAGTTCTTCCCGAGCTCCCAGGGATCCGTGTCCAGGTGGATCACCTCGAGGCCCGGCGGCATGGGGTCGACGTCGGACGGGAGCGAGAGCGTCAGGAGATCACCGCCGACCGAGAAGAGCACGTCCGCCTCCGACAGCACCTGGCGGACCGCCGGGGCCACCCGGACGAACGCGCCCCGGAACAGCGGGTGCGACGACGGGAACGACGCGGTGTTCGCCACGCCCTCGGCGTAGACCGGAGCGCCCAGCGCCTCCGCCACGGCGACCAGCTCCGCGTGGGCGTCGCCCTGCGCGACCGCGTCGCCCGCCAGGATCAGCGGCCGCTCCGCCCGCGCCAGCGCCTCGGCGGCCGCCTCCACCGCCGCTCGGTCCCCGCGGATCCTCGGCGCGACGCGGGTCGGCGCGCCGAGGTCGACGACGCCTTCCGCCTGGAGGACGTCGGCCGGCAGCGACAGGAAGACCGGCCCGGTCGGGGGCGCCAGCGCGGTCTTCGCCGCCCGGTGAACGAGTCGCGGCAGATCGGCGAGCCGGCGGACCTCCGCCGACCACTTGACGAACGGGCGCGCGATCGGCGGGAGGTCGGCCCAGAGGATCGGCTCGGTGACGTTGAAGGTCTGGTCGTGCTGCCCCGCGGTCACCAGCAGTGGCGCTCCCGCCTTCTGGGCGTCGTAGAGCATGCCGAGCGCGTTCCCGAGGCCCGGGGCCACGTGGACGCTCACGACGCCGAGCTTGCCCGAGGCCTGGGCGTACCCGTCCGCCATCGCCACGACGGCGGCCTCCTGGAGCGCCAGCACGTAGGTCGGCGACGGCTGCTCGACGAGGCCGTCCATGAGCGGGAGCTCGGTCGTCCCGGGGTTTCCGAACAGGTATTCGACACCCTCCTGGGTCAGGACGTCCAGGAAGGCGCGCTTGCCCGACGTGAGCGGCATGGAGGTCCTCCAGATCGGGGCCAATACGGGATCTGGCGCCGCCCTCGCGGCGCGCGGGTAGTGTATCAGGAACCGCCGGCCTCGGCCGCTCCCGGGCGCGGGACGGAGAGATCGCGGCTCCGCGGCGTGGCCGAGCCGAGCGCGGCCGTCCGCTCGAAGTGCCCGGCCGCCTCGGCTTCCCGGCCTGCCCGCCAGAGGGCGGTGCCGAGGCTCTCGTGGGGTCCGGCCGATCCCGGATCCACCTCCACCGACCGCGAGAGCGCGACGACCGCCGCGTCACGACGACGATCAGGAAGCGGGGCCGGAACGGCGCCGGGCCGGGGCGCGCGGCGCTACCGGAGCTTCGCCGCCAGCTTGTTGATGCGATCGGCGAGGCAGGCGGCTCCGAAGCCGTTGTCGATGTTCACGACCCCGATGCCCGGCACGCACGTCGCGAGCATCGTGAGGAGCGCGGCGAAGCCGCCCTCCGAGACGCCGTAGCCCACGCTGGTCGGCACCGCGATCACCGGCCGGTCGACCAGCCCGCCGACGACGCTCGCGAGCGCGCCCTCCATCCCGGCGACGACCACGATGGCGTTGGCCTCCAGAAGGAGCGGGTGCTGGGCGAGGAGACGGTGGAGGCCGGCGACGCCGGCATCGTAGATGCGCTCGACCCGGTTGCCGCGCGTCTCGGCCGTCACCGCCGCCTCCTCGGCCACCGCGACGTCGGAGGTGCCCGCCGACACCACGACGACGAGCCCCACACCCTCGGATGGCTCGGGATTCGCGACGACGAGGCGGGCCGTCGAGTGCCAGGCGACGCGTAGCCCGGCCTGCGCGGCCAGCGCGTGGATCTCCGGCGTCGCCCGGGTGGCGAGGACGTTCACGTGGGACTCGGCGAGGCGGGCGAGGATCGCGACCACCTGGTCGGCCGACTTGCCGGTGCAGTAGACGGTCTCGGGCGCGCCCGAGCGGAGCGCCCGGTGGGTGTCGAGGCGCGCATAGCCGAGATCCTCGAAGGGGAGCCGGCGGAGGCGGGCGAGCGCGTCGTCCGGCGACACGCTTCCCGCCTGCACCGACCGCAGGAGCTCCCGAAGCCGGTTCGGGTCCATCAGGACGTCGCGCCCGCCGCCGAGCCGGCCGTCAGGAGCACGGCGGGTCAGCCCCGGTCCGCCCGCCGGGCCCGGAGGCGGAGGAGGGCCTCGTTGAGGCTGCCCGACCGGAAGCCCCGGAGGTCGAGCGTGACGTGGACGAATCCCAGCTCGCCGAGCCGCTCGGCGATGGCGTCGGACCGCCCCTCCTCCCAGAGGCGCGGCATCTCGTCGCGCGCGATCTCGAGCCGGGCGATCTCCCCGTGGTGGCGCACGCGGAAGTTCCGGAACCCGAGCGCCCGGACGGCCGCCTCGGCCCGGTCGACCTGGCGGAGCTTCTCGGCGGTGATCGGCGTGCCGTAGGGGAACCGCGAGGACAGGCACGCCATCGCCGGTTTGTCCCAGGTCGGGAGCTCGAAGGCGCGAGAGAGCTCGCGAATCTCGGTCTTCCCGAGCCCCGCGTCGATCAGCGGCGCCCGGACGCCGCGCTGGCGCGCCGCGACCATCCCCGGGCGGTGATCGCCGAGGTCGTCCACCGTCGCGCCGTAGGCGAGGTGCCGGAAGCCCTCTGCCCGCGCGAGCGGCTCGAGGCGCGCGAACAGCTCCTCCTTGCAGAAGAAGCACCGGTTCGGCGGATTCGCGGCGTACTCCGGGTTGTCGAGCTCCCGCGTCTGGATGACCACGTGCCGGAGGCCGAGGCGCTCCGCCAGCCCGCGCGCCTCGTCGAGCTCGCCCTCGGCGTAGCTCTCCGAGTCGGCGGTCACGAGGACGGCCCGCTGGCCCAGGGCTTCCCGCGCCGCCCAGCCGAGGAACGTGGAGTCGACCCCGCCCGAGAAGGCGACCGCGAGGCTCCCGAGCTCCCGCAGCCCCGACAGGAGCCGCGCGTACTTGGCGCGCGTCTCCGGGGCCACGGTCTCCAGCGCCCGGTCGGCGCTCGGCGCCTCAGAGCTCAACCTGCATCATCTCCCGGAAGGCGCGGTAGCGCCCGTCGATGTCCCCGCGCGTCAGGCGCCGCAGGCGGCCGAGCGAGAAGTCCTCGACGGTGAACGACGCCATCACGCTGCCGTACACGATGGCGCGCCGGAGCGCGCCCTCGTCCGTCGCCTCCTCGCCGGCCAGGACGCCCATGAACCCGCCGGCGAATGTGTCCCCCGCCCCGGTCGGGTCGTACACGGACTCGAGAGGATAGGCCGGCACGAAGAAGAACCGCTCCCGCGTGACCATGAGCGCGCCGTACTCGCCCCGCTTCACCACGACGACCCGGGGCCCCCAGCCGAGGATCACGCGCGCCGCCTTGACGAGGTTGGGCTCCGCCGCCAGCATCCGGGTCTCGGTGTCGTTGATGAGGAGCGCGTCGACCTCGCCGAGCACGGCCCGGAGCGCCTCGGGCTTCCCCTTGATCCAGAAGTTCATCGTGTCGAGCGCCGCCAGCCTCGGGCCCTCCATGCTCCGGAGCACGTCGCGCTGGATCACGGGGTCGAGGTTCGCCAGGAAGACGAACGGGCAGCGGCGGAAGGGCCCGGGCAGGTCGGGCTTGAAGTCCGCGAGCACGCCGAGGCGCGTGTCGAGCGTCCGCGCCTCGTTCAGGTCGTAGCCGTACTCGCCCTTCCAGCGGAAGGTCGCGCCGTCATTGACCTGCACGCCGGCCAGGTCGACGCCGCGGCCGGCCAGGAGCTCGAGATGCTCCTTCGGGAAGTCGCGCCCCACGACGGCGGCGAGCTTCACGCTCGTGAAGAAGGAGGCCGCGTACGCGAAGAACGTGGCCGACCCGCCGAGGGCGTCGGACACCTCGCCGAACGGCGTGCGGACGTCGTCGAGCGCAAGCGTCCCCGTCACCAGGAGGTCAGCCACGATGCCCTCTCCTGCCCTTCGGGCTCTGGGCCCCGCGCCGGGCGGCGCGGAGCGGGGCCGCCGCCCGGCGCGGCCGCGCGGTCGGCGAGGCCGGCGTCGGCGGGAAGTACTTGCCGATCAGGAGGTCGAGCCGCCGGCGCGCCGACTCCGGGAACGCGGCCGGCGCCGTGATCACCGCGTTCCGGAGGAGTCCCGGGCAGGCGCACGCCCGCGGGCCGTGCAGGCGCGGGACGACCCGCCGCAGC
Source organism: Candidatus Methylomirabilota bacterium (assembly GCA_036558225.1). GTDB lineage: Bacteria > Methylomirabilota > Methylomirabilia > Rokubacteriales > DASRDR01 > DASRDR01. The sequence goes on from DATBGA010000107.1 coordinate 16,185, forward strand.
ACGGCCTTCGCGGTGGCGACGTTCTTCATGAGGTTCGCCACGACCGCCTCGACCGTCACCTCGGCCTCGGTGTCGTGCCACACGTCGTAGTCCGTGACGAGCGCGAGCGTCGCGTAGCAGAGCTCCGCCTCGCGCGCGAGTTTGACCTCGGGCACGTTCGTCATTCCGATGACGTCGACGCCCCAGCCCCGGTAGATCCGCGACTCGGCCTTCGTCGAGAACTGGGGGCCCTCGATGCAGAGGTAAGTGCCGCCGCGGTGGACGGTCGCCCCGGTCTCGGCGGATGCCGCCTGGAGCGCGCCCGCGAGGTCGGGGCATACCGGCTCCGCCATGGACACGTGGGCCACGATCCCCTCCTCGAAGAACGACGGGATGCGGCGCTTCGTGTGGTCGTAGAACTGGTCGGGAATGACGAGGTCGAGCGGCGCGATCCGCTCGCGCATGCTGCCCACCGCGCTCACGGAGATGACCCACTCGACCCCCAGCGCCTTCATCCCGTAGAGGTTCGCGCGAAACGGCAGCTCCGAGGGGATCAGCCGGTGGCCCCGGCCGTGGCGCGGGAGGAACACGACCTCGCGGTCGTCGAGGCGGCCGATGCAGTAGGCGTCGGACGGATCGCCGAAGGGCGTCCGGACCCGCTGCCAGCGGACGTCGGTCAGCCCTTCCAGCTCGTAGAGCCCGCTGCCTCCGATGACGCCGACCCGCGGCTCACCCATCGCCGACGAACTCTCCTGCGAGCCGCGCCCCGTCCTGGCCGGTCGCGCGGACGCGGGCAAACCGGCGCATGAGCGTGTCCGGCCCCGGAAACGCGACTTCCAGGTAGTTGTCGGTGAGGCCGACGAGGCGCCCCGTCTCACGGTCCCGGCGCTCGAGAACGAGCACGGAGAGCTCGCGGCCGATCTGGGCCCGGCGGAACCCGAGTTGCCTGGCCGCCCCGAGGCGCCGGAGCCGGGTGGTGCGCTGCCGGATCACCTCGGGCGAGACGCGCGGCGCCGCGCTCCGGGCCGCCTCGGTCCCCCGGCGGTCCGAATACGAGAAGACGTGGAGATACGTGAACGGCAACGCCCCGGCGAGCGCCTCGGTCGCCTCGAAGTCTGCGGCGGTCTCTCCCGGGAATCCGGTGATGACGTCGGTCCCGAGGCCGAGGTCGGGAATCGCCCCCGCGAGGCGCTCGATCAGCATGCGGTACATCCGGGCGGTGTACGGCCGCCGCATCGCCCGGAGGACCCGGTCGGCGCCGGACTGGAGCGGCACGTGGAGGTGGCGGCAGACGCGGCGGTCGCCGGCGCAGAGCTCGATCAGCTCCGCCGTGAAGTAGGCGGGTAGCACCGAGGACAGGCGCACCCGCGCGAGCCCGCGGACGTCGAGGATCCGCCGCATCAGCGCCGCCAGGGTCGTCCGCGGGCGGAGATCCCAGCCGTAGTGGCCGAGGTCCACGCCGGTGAGGACGACCTCCGCGTAGCCGGCGCCGACGAGCTCCTCGACCTGCCCGACCACGACCTCGACGGCCTGGCTCCGGCTCCCGCCCCGGGCGAACGGCACGATGCAGAAGCTGCAGCGGTGCTGGCAGCCGTCCTGGACCTTCACGAAGGCTCGCGTGTAGCCGGGGACGAACCGCCGGACCGGGATGGCCGGAAGGGTCTTCGCCTCGAAGACGTCGCTCACCCGGACGAGGGGACGGGCGCGCTTCCGCACCTGGTCGAGGAGGCCCGGCAAGGCGTACCGGTCCTGCGTCCCGAGGACGAGGTCCACGCCGGGGATCGCCGCGACCGCCTCCGGGTTCGTCTGGGCGTAGCACCCGGTGACGACGACCACGGCTTCGGGGTTCCGCGCGACGGCGCGACGGATGGCCTGACGGTCGGAGTAGTCGGCCCGGGCCGTCACGGTGCAGGTGTTGATCACGTAGACCTGCGCCGGGGTCTCGAAGGGCACCGTCCGGAAGCCCCCGGCCTCGAGCAGGGCCTGGACCTCCGCGGTGTCGTACTGGTTCAGCCTGCACCCGAGCGTCGCGAACGCGACGGTCACCGGGGTCAGACTTTGCCTTTCGGACAATTGCCCGATCGAGGCCTCCGACACCGCCAAATGTCCGGAAGGCGAAGTCTGACCCCGCGTGGCCGTCAAGGCCTGACCCCGATCAGGAGGCGAGCTGGCCGCACGCCGCGCCGACGTCCTCGCCCTTGGACCAGCGGATCGTGGCGGTGAGCCCGGCGTCGAGAAGCGCCCGCTGGAACGCGAGGATGCGCTCCGGCGGCGGCCGGCGGAAGGTGGCGCCGGGCCACTCGTTGAACGGGATGAGATTCACCTTGGCCCGGAGCCCCCGGAGCCGCCGCACGAGCCGCTGGGCGTCCTCCGCCGAGTCGTTCACCCGGTCCAGCAGGGTGTACTCGAACGTCATCCGCTGGCGGACCGGAAGGGGGAACCGCCGGCACGCCGCCAGGAGGTCGTCGAGCCCCCAGCCCCGGTTGACGGGCATGAGGCCGCTCCGCGCTTCGTCGCTCGCGGCGTGAAGCGAGATCGCCAGGTTCACCTTGAGGTTCTCCCGGGCCAGCCGCTCCAGGCCCCGGACGAGGCCGACCGTGGACACGGTGATGCGGCGCGGCGAGAAGCCGAACCCGAGGGGCGCGACGAGCACGCGCAGCGCCTTCACGGTCGCCGCGTAGTTGGCGAGGGGCTCCCCCATGCCCATGAAGACCACGTGGGTGAGCCGGGCCCCAGGCTCGAGGGTGGCCCGCGCCGCCCACACCTGCCCGACGATCTCCCCGGCGGTGAGGTTCCGCACCAGCCCCATCGTCCCGGTCAGGCAGAACGCGCACCCGAACCCGCAGCCGACCTGGGTCGAGACGCAGAGCGTCAGGCGGTCGCGGTCGGGCATGACCACCGACTGGACTCGCCGGCCGTCGGCGAGCCGGAGGTCGAGCTTCATGCTTCCGTCGCGGGAGACGACGCGGGCCGCGAGGTCGGGCGGCGCGACGACCGCCAGACCCGCCAGTTGCTCTCGGAGCTCGCGCGGAAGGTCGCTCATCGCGCCGAAGTCCGCCACCCCCTTCACGTAGACCCAGGTGGCGAGCTGGCGACCCCGGTACGCCGGCTCTCCGAGACCCTCGACGAGCGTCACGATCTCGTCCGGAGTCAATTCGAGCAGGTTCGTCGCGGACATGGCGCCCTCAAGATACCGAAAGGGTGGAGCGAGGTCAAACGATCCACCATTCGCGTGCGACGGCTGTGGATAACAGGTGGGCAATCCGCGCAACTTCACGCCGCACAAGGGCGACAGACCGCTTCGCCCAATTCGTCAGCAGGTCACGTCACGGCTTCGCCCGGATCGCCCTGACGCGTCGCTCCAGCTCCTCGGCTTCAGGAGCCCGGCCGATCTCGCGGAGGAGCCGGGCGTAGTCGTCCAGAGTCGTCGCGATCTCCGGAGCATCCGGGCCGAGGCTCTTCTCCTGAATCGCGAGCGCCCGAGCGTAGAGGGACTCCGCCTCCGCGAGCTCAGCCTGGCGATGGTAGCGGAAGGCCAGGGCGTGCAGGCTCCGCGCCACCTCGGGATGGTCGGGCCCGAGCTCCCGCTCGAGGATCACCGGCCGAAGGCATGCCTCCATCGCCTCGTCGTGGGCGGCGCTCCGGGCGCCGGCCTTCTTCACCGCGGCTTCGATCGCTCCGACGCCCGCGCCGATGGCCACCATCGCTCCGAAGAGTGCCCCCGCGACAATGGCGTCGGCGCCGGTCGATTGCGTGTTGCTCTTGGCCACGCCGTACGCGCCCGGCAGGCTGCCCGCGGCGGCCCCCGTCGCGGTCCCGGCCCACACCGAGGCTCCCTGGATCCCTGCCTCGGTCTTGTCGGCGAGCCGCTGGCACCGCGCCCGGTCCCCCTCGCCCACCGCGGCGAGCGGCGTCGCGGGCGGTCCCGGTGCTGCGCACGCGGGCGTCAGGAGCAACGCCATCAGGCCGCAGGAGACCGCCCTCCGGATCCCGAGGTGCCCGACTCCGCGACCCCCCGCCGTCGCCATGAGAACCACCGAGCAGGCGCCGTGCCAGACCGAAGGTCCGTGGATCCGAGGGTTTGCGGAGCGCGAGACGCGACGATCCCCCCGGAAGTGGGGGAAGCCTCGGCAGTCCAAGCTTGGCCTTGGAGCACCTACCCGACCACGCCGAGATAAACGTCCATGAGGTTCGACCCCGTGGGGCCCGTCACCACCAGATCGCCGAGGGCTGCGAAGAAGGCGTGGGAGTCGTTCTCGGCCAGGGCGCGCCGGGCATCGAGCCCCGCCCCGCCCGCCCGCGCGATCGTGGTCGGATCCGCGATCGCGCCGGCGGCGTCCGTCGGTCCGTCGCTGCCGTCCGTCCCCGCCGCGAGGACCGCGACGTCGCGCATGGCCGCGAGCTCCGGCGCGAGAGCCAGCGCGAACTCCTGGCACCGCCCGCCCGTGCCGCGTCCCCGCACGGTCACGGTCGTCTCGCCCCCGGCGATCAGACATGCCGGACGGCCCACGGGTGAGCCGCTCCGGGCGATCTCGTCGAGGATCGCCGCGAACGCGCGGGCCACCTCGCGGGCCTCGCCCTGGAGGCTCCGGGTCAAGAGGCAGGGCGCGAGTCCGAGTCGTCGCGCCTCGGCCACCGCCGCCTCCACCACAAGCCCGTTGTTCCCGATGACCACGTTCGTGACCCCGGCCAGCGCCGGGGCGCCCGGCTTCGGCGTGTCCGCCACCTCGCCCCGGGCGCCGGCCTCGAGGTGCGCCCGCACGGTCGGGGACACCCGCGCGCGGAGTCCGAAGCGGTCCAGCACGGAAAGCGCGTCGCCGTAGGTGGTGGGATCGGGCGCGGTCGGCCCCGAGGCGATCACGTCCAGCGGATCGCCGATCACGTCGGACAGGAGCAGTGAGACGACGGGCGCGGGGTGCGCCGTCCGCGCCAGCTGACCGCCTTTGAGACGCGAGAGGTGCTTCCGCACCGCGTTCAGCTCGTTGATGGTCGCCCCGCACTCGAGGAGCAGGCGCGTGACCGCCTGTTTCTCCCCGAGGGTGACCCCGAGAACCGGCGAGGGCGTGAGCGCCGATCCGCCGCCGGAGATCAGGCAGAGCACGAGGTCGGCAGAGCCGGCTTCCTGGACGAGCCGGAGGATCTCGCCGGCCGCGGCCTCGCCCCGCGCGTCCGGGATCGGATGGCCCGACTCGACGATGCGGATCCGTCGCGGCGCCGGGTCGCGCCGCTCCTTGACCGCCACAAGCCCCTCGAGCGCCACGTCGTCGAGCACGGCCTCCGCCGCCTCGGCCATCGGTCCCGAGGCCTTCCCGGCGCCCACCACGACCACGCGCCGGATGCGCCCGAGGTCGAAGATGCGGTCCCCCACCCGGAGACGCGAGCCCTCGCGGATGAGCGCCTGCCGCGTGAGGCGGCCCGCGTCGCCGGCGGCGATCGCCGCGTCGAGGATCTGTCGCGCCGCGCGCCGGAGCCCCGCGAGGTCAGCCACGTCCGGAGCCGCGGGCGCGGCGACCGCGCGCGGGTGCGGGCACGGCGCGGGCTACCGGCCGGGCGGGAGGCGCTGGAGCCGCTGACCCGCGTCGAGGAGCACGTCGTCCGTCTTCGGGAAGCAGAAGCGGATCTTCGTGCGCCCCAGCTCCGGGTGGGCGTAGAAGGACGAACCCGGCACGGTCGCCACCCCCACCTCCTTGATCAGGAACATGGCGAACGCCGTGTCGTCCTCGAGACCGTAGCGCTCGAGGAAGTGGGCGCACTCGGTGAGGATGTAATAGGCCCCCTGCGGCTCGAACGTCCGGAACCCCGCCTTGTCGAGCTGGCCGCGCAGGAGGTCCCGCCGGGCCTGGTACGTCTCGCGGAGCGCGACGTAGTAGGAGTCGGGCAGGTTCAGCGCGGTGACCGCCGCCTCCTGGAGTGGCGCCGGCGCCCCCACCGTGACGAAGTCGTGGGCCCGGCGGATGCCGACCGCAATCTCCGGGGAGCTGATCGTGTAGCCGATCCGCCATCCGGTGACCGAGTAGGACTTCGACACGCCCGAGATCGTCACGGTGCGGTCGGCCATGCCGGGGAGCGTCGCGATGGGGATGTGCCGGAGACCGTCGTAGACCATGTGCTCGTAGATCTCGTCGGTGATCGCGAGCACGTCGTGGCGCTGGCACAGCTCGGCGATCAGCTCGAGCTCGCGGAGCGAGAACACCTTGCCCGTCGGGTTGTTCGGGCTGTTGAAGACGATCGCCCTCGTCCGCGGCGTGAAGGCGCGCGCCAGCCGGTCGGGATCGAACGAGAAGTCGGGGGGCTCGAGGGGCACGAAGACGGGCTTGGCGCCGGAGATGATCGCGCCGGGGCCGTAGTTCTCGTAGAACGGCTCGAAGATGACGATCTCGTCGCCGGGATCGAGCACGGCGAGCAGCGTCGACAGCATCGCCTCCGTCGAGCCGCAGCACACCGTCACCTGCCGCTCCGGATCGACGCGGGGGCCGTAGAAGCGCTCGAACTTGGCGGCGATCGCCTCCCGCAGGTTCCGCGCCCCCCAGGTGATCGCGTACTGGTGGAAGTCGCCGTCCAGCGCGCGGTGGGCCGCCTCGACCAGCGTCCGGGGCGGCGGGAAGTTGGGGAAGCCCTGGGCGAGGTTGACCCCGCCGTACTGGGCGCTGACGCGCGTCATCTCGCGGATGACGGACTCGGTGAAGCCCTGGACCCGCTTGGAGATCATGGGTGCACTCGCTCCTTCGGCGGCGAAGTACCGCAGGCCGGACAGGCGGGATCCGGCCGGACCGTGATCGCGCGAAGCTCCGCCATCTGGCCATCGTACAGCAGGAGCCGCCCGGTGGCGCCGCTCCCGAGGCCGAGGCAGAGCTTGAGCGCCTCCACGGCCTGGAGGCTCCCGACCACGCCCGCGACCGGTCCGACGATGCCGGCCGCCTCGCAGGTCGGCACCGCCCCCTCCGGGGGCTCCCGCCGGTAGACGCACCGGTAGCACGCGCCCTCGCCGGGACGGACGACCAGGAGCTGCCCGTCCCACCGCAGGATGCCGGCCGCGACCAGCGGGCGGCCGAGCGCGACGCACGCGTCGTTAACGACGAGCTTGGTCTCGAGGTTGTCGGAGCCTTCCACCACGACGTCGTACTGCCCGAGGACGTCCCGGGCGTTCCCCCGGTCGAGGCGAAGCGCGTGCGGCACCACGCGCACGTCCGGGTTCAGGTCCTCCAGCCGTCCTTGCGCGGACGCGACCTTGGGCAGGTCGAGGGCCTTCGTGCCGTGGAGGATCTGGCGCTGGAGGTTGGACAGCTCGACGCGGTCCCCGTCGATCAGGCCCAGGGTGCCGACGCCCGCCGCTGCCAGGTAGAGCGCCGCGGGCGAGCCCAGCCCGCCGGCGCCCACCACCGCCACGCTCGCCAGCCGGAGCCGCGCCTGCCCGGCGCCGCCCACCTCCGGCAGGATCATCTGCCGGCTGTAGCGGCGGAGCTCGGCCTCGGAGAAGGGGATTCGAACGCTCACGGCCGGCTGGCCCCTCCGGTCAATCGCGCTGGCGGCCTCCCGCGATCGCGGGGACGATGGAGACCTCGTCGCCGTCCTTGAGCACGCTGTCGCGTCCCTGGAGGAAGCGGACGTCCTCCTGGTTCACGTAGACGTTGATGAACTTGCGGAAGTCCCCGGTCTCGTCGCAGAGCCGGTCGCGGAGCCCGGGGAACCGCCGCTCGAGGTCGTCGACCAGCTCGCCGACGTCTTTGCCCTCGGCGTGAACCTCTCCCGTCCCGCCGGTGTGCCGGCGGAGCGGCGTGGGAATGCGGACGAGCACTGGCATTTCTCGAACCCTCCCTAGCGCGTGGTGATCGCCTGGAGCTCCGGCAGTATGGCCTCGACGGCCGACAGGCTGGCGCCGACGTGCATCGGCTCGGCCAGCCGGCCCTCCAGGGCCTCGACGGTCTTGAGACCGTTTCCCGTGATGCAGACGACGACCGGCTCGTCGCGACCGATGCGGCCCTCGGCGAGGAGCTTCCGGGTGGCGGCCAGGGTCACGCCTCCGGCCGTCTCGGAGAAGATCCCCTCCGTCCGGGCCAGGAGCTCCATCGCCTCGAGGATCTCCTCGTCCGTCGCGTGCGCCGCCCACCCGCCGGATTCGCGGACCGCCTGGGCGGCGTAGTAACCGTCGGCGGGATTCCCGATCGCGAGCGACTTGGCCACCGTCCGGGGGCGCACCGGCACGAGCGTGCTCGCGCCGTCGCGGATCATCGTCACGATGGGCCCGCAGCCGGCGGCCTGCGCCGCGTGCATCCGCGGCAGCCGGTCGTCGGCGAGGCCGAGCGCCGCGAGCTCGGCGAAGGCCTTCCGGATCTTCGTCAGCAGCGCGCCCCCGGCGCACGGGACCACCACGTGCGCGGGCGCGCGCCAGCCCAGCTGCTCGGCGATCTCGTAGCCCACGGTCTTGGACCCCTCCGCATAGTACGGCCGGAGGTTCACGTTCACGAAGGCCCAGGCGTGGCGGTCGGCGAGCTCCGAGCACAGGCGATTGACGTCGTCGTAGGTCCCCTCCACCGCGAACACGACCGGCCCGTAGACCAGCGTCCCCATCACCTTGCCCGTCTCGAGCCCGACCGGAATGAACACGAAGGCCGGCAGGCCCGCCTCGGCCGCGTGGGCCGCGACCGAGTTGGCGAGGTTCCCGGTCGAGGCGCACGCCACGGTGTCGAGGCCGAACTCCCGGGCCTTGCTGACGGCCACCGAGACCACGCGGTCCTTGAAGGAGCAGGTTGGGTGGCAGACGCCGTCGTTCTTGAGGTAGAGCTCCCGAAGTCCCCATGCGTCCCCGAGGTTTCGCGCGCGCACGAGCGGCGTCATGCCGACGTGCCGGCCGACCAGCGGCTCGCCGTCGAGCGGCAGGAGGTCCTGGTAGCGCCAGATGCTCGGGGGGCCAGCCGCGATGCGATCGCGCGTCAGGACCGCACGGATCGCGGCGTAGTCGTAGTCGACCTCGAGCGGGCCGAAGCAGTGCTCGCAGACGTGGACTGGGCCCTGCGGAACGCCGCGACCGCACTCGCGGCAGACGAGCCCTCGGACATGGGTCATGAGCCGGGTCCTCCGGGGGAATTGAGCCCCACTCAGCGAGATCGGGTCCCGACGCGGACCAGAGACATGTACCACGCCCCCCCGGGGGCGTCAACGAAACCTTCCTCCGGGATCGCGCGACGCTCACCGGACGGCCGACACTGGCCGCACTCGCCGGGTCTTCCGGGGGAGCGTGGAAAGCGGTATCCTGGCTCACCGCGATTGGCCCGCGGTGAATGTGATGGCGTGCGGTCTGGTCCTCGTCCTCGCTCTGCTGCTACCTCTCGCCTCTCACGCGCAGCCGGCGGGCAGGATCACGCGGATCGGCGCCCTCTGCGCGACCCGGTGCGAGGGTCCTTCCTACGACGCATTCCGTGTGGGCTTACGCGATCTGGGCTGGGTCGAGGGCAGGAATCTCGCCATAGAGGCCCGGGGAGCGGGTGGTCAGCTCGACCGGTTGCCGGGGTTGGCCCGGGAGCTGGTCGCCCTCAGCCCGGCTCTCATCGTTGCCTTCGCGCCGCAGCCCGCCCGGGCGGCCAAGGACGCGACCTCGGTCATTCCCGTCGTCTTCGTGGGAGTGGCGGACCCCGTGCGCGTCGGGCTCGTTCAGAGCCTCGCCCGGCCCGGCGGGAACGTGACGGGCGTCGCGACGCTGGTGCCGGGTGGTTTCATCGCCAAGCAGTTCGAGCTACTCAAGGAAGCCGTCCCTCACGCGTCACGCATCGCCACGCTCGGCAACCCGAAGAACGACGTCTATCGCGTCACCTTCCCGGCCGAGATACCGCCGACCGCACGGGCGCTCGGAGTCCAGGTCCAGGTCCTCGAGGTGTCGGAGCCCGCGCAGATCGAGGCCGCGTTCGAGGCCGCCGTCCGGGAGCGCGCCGACGCCCTTCACGTCCTCGGAGATCCCATCTTCCACAACCCGCCTCACAGGATTCCCGAGCTCGCGGCCCGGGCGCGGTTGCCGGCGATCTACATCACCGCCGATCTGGTTCGGGCGGGCGGACTCATGTCCTACGGGCCGAACTTCAACGACCTGTATCGTCGCGCCGCCAGCTACGTCGACCAGATCCTCAAGGGCCAGAAGCCGGCGGATCTGCCGGTCGAGCAACCCACCAGGTTCGAGCTCGCTATCAACCTCAAGACCGCGAAGGCGCTGGGCCTGGCCATCCCCTCCTCGGTGTTGCTGCGCGCGGACCAGATCATCGAGTGACCGAGCCCGTCCTTCGGCACGCGGGCGAGCAGGCCGCGTGGGATCTACGAGTGCCCTTGGCCCTTCCCCTTGCCGTGGCCGGGCGGCCCGCCCTCGACCGGCCTCATGTGGCCGGGCGGCACCTTGTAGTAGCGCACCGGCACGGCAACGATCGGGCGCGGGAGCTTCCCGGGTCCGACGAGGACCCACGGTCCCCGATAGGTCGGGCCGACCCACCAGTGTCCCCCGTGTGCGTAGTACCACTGCCGTTCGAAGAGGAAGAGATCGACCTGGACCGACGGGGCATAGCTGACGACCGGCACCCCCGGAACCACCACGAGCGGCGGCGGCGCCGCCAGCACGACCGCTGGCGGAGGACCGATGTTGACGTTGACCGTAGTATCCGCGTCAGACACTCCGAACGTGAAGACGAGAAGACCGCCAACGAACACGCCAAGCACGACACGAGACATCGGACTCATGACCACCCTCCTCCACCGCTCACGCGGAGCGGACGGCAAGGTTGAGCCACCAGCCCGCAACCAGCGCGGGCTGTCCATCTACCTACGGGTTATCGGTGCAATGCACGTGCCCGGCTTCCGAAGTGTCGGCTCCCAATGCAATCGCTTGTATCTTGCGGAGTTCCGGCTGAAGTAGTCTGACGCGGCAAGAGGCTGCGAGTGCAATTCCCCGTCGCGCGTCCAAATGACGCGAAGGGGCCAGGCTGTCAGACCTCCGCGCTTCGTGTCACGGTCGATAGTACGATGCCCGCATGAGAGCCCTGCGGCGCGAGGCGCCGCTGCTCCTGCTCCTCCTCTATGGAGGCGCCTTCGCCTACGCCGCCCTCGGCCGCGGCGTCCCGGCCTTCGACGATCACCCGGGGCAGCTCTTCCGGCTCTGGCACGCGCTCGATCGGTCGCTGCCCTCCGCCGCGTGGACCGCCGACTGGAATCCCGACTGGTGGGGCGGCTATCCGGAGCTCCAGTTCTACCCGCCGGGGTTCGCGATCCTGGGCGCCGCCATCCGGGCGGTCCTCCTGTGGCGCCCCTCGGTCGAGACGGTGTATCGCCTCCTGTGCGCGGTGGTCTACCTCGCCCCGGGCGTCACGACCTACGCGCTCATGGCGCGCGTGGTCGGCGACCGGTGGCTCGCGCTGCCGGCGGCGTTCCTCGCGCTCACGCTCTCGGCGGACCTCCGCGGGGGCGTGGAGGCCGGCGTCCGGTGGGGGAGCCTCACGACCCGTCTCGGTCTGGCCTGGCTGCCGCTCCTGGCCCTCGCGCTCAGACCCTGGGTCGACGGCGGCCGCCTTCCGCGCTGGGCGCCGCCCCTCGCCGCGCTCGCGATCCTGTCCCATCCGTCCACGCTCCCGTCGGTGGTCGCGCTGCTCGGTCTCGCGACCGCGCTGGCCCTGCTCGCCCGGCCCGAGCGGCGGACCTTCCGGCAGGCGATCGCCACGACCGGTCTTGCGTTCGCGTTGACGGCTTTCTGGAGCCTGCCCTTCCTCGTCCGGCGCGCCTGGGTGGTGCCGCTCGCGTGGGGTGACCTCTCCGTCGGGCTCCCCGGCGACCTGCCGGGACGTCCGGCGCTGGTGGCGCTCGGCGCGACGGCGCTGACGGCCTGGATCGCCGTCGGGCTCCGGCGGCGCCCCTTCGACGCGCTGCTCGCGGCGTTGCCGCTCGCGCTCGCGGCGCTCTTCCTGGGCGACGTCTGGCTATTCCCGCGCGGCTGGCTCGCGGTGGAGCCCCAGCGCCTGCTCGACGGGATCGTGCAGGCCTCGGTCTGGGCGGCCGGGCTCGGCGCCGGCGTCATCGTCGACCGGCTGCTCCCGGCCCGCGCCGACCCCCGGAGCCGGCCCCTGGTCGCGCTGCTGGTCATCGCGATCGCCGCGGTCCTGCCCGACCGCGGCGCGCGGCCGGCGACGATCGCGCTCTGGCCCGCGTCGAACGAGTGGCCCACCCTGGAGGAGGTCACGCGCGGCCACCACCTGGACCGCCTGTGGACCGCGCTCCGCGGCGGCACGGATCGCGTCCTCTTCCTCGAGTCGTCGCTCAAGCTCGACCGCGATCCTGCCTGGTACGCGCCCCACAGCCACGTCACAAGCCTCGCGCCCCTCCTGACGGGCCGCGAGATCGTGAGCGGCACGTTCACGCACCCGTCGCCGGTCGCCGCGCGGTTCTACACGGGCCAGGCGACGCCGCCCGCGCGGCTCGTGACGCTCGCCGAGCGCCTCGACGGACAGCGCCTCCTGGGCGAGCCGTGGGAGCGCCTGTCGGCGGCCACCTTCGACCGGTTCGCCCGACGGCTCCGCATCGGCACGGTCGTCGTCCCGGCAGGCGACGCCGCCCGGGCCCGCTTCCTCGGCCCCGCGTACGCACTGGCCGGGGAGGCGGCGGGCTTCGTCCTGTTCGAGCGGCGCGACCGGCCCTGGCCGCGCGTCGAGCGGATCACGTCGCGGCGATACCGCGTCCTCGCGTCCCCGACGGGCGGCGTGTGGATTCCGACCGGCATCGCGGCCTATCCGCTGTGGCAGGTCAAGAGCGCCGCAGGCCGGCTCGAGACGCGGGCGGACGACTGGGGGCTCCTGGAGCTCCGGGTTCCGGTGGACCTCTTCGAAGCGGAGCTGGTCTACGCCGAGCGCTGGCTCGAGTGGACCGCCCTCGCGCTCTCCGCCGCCGGCGCGCTCGCCTGGCTCGCGTGGGCCGCGCGGGGCCGGGCGGCGGCCCCTCCTCCCCGAGTCAGACGAGGGGGTCGTAGCTGAAGTACTGGGCGGAGCTCTCGAGCGGCACCAGGTGGTGCCCGAGGGTGCCGCGGAAGATCTCGGCCAGACGCTCGGGCGTCCAACCGTCGTCCCGGTGGATCGCGCGCACGGGGCGCGGCTGGGAGAACAGGAAGATCTCCTTCCCGCGCACGCCGAAGATCTGGCCGCTCACCTCGCCCGCGTCGTCCGACGCCAGATAGACCGCGAGCGGCGCGATGTCGCGGGGCGACATCTTCTCCAGCTTGGCGACCCGCGCCTTCTGCTCGGGCGTGTCGGTCGGGATCGTGCCGATCAGGCGCGTCCAGGCGAACGGCGAGATGCAGTTCGCGGTCACGTTGTACCGCGCCATGTCGAGGGCGGTCACGCGGGTGAGCCCCACGATCCCGAGCTTCGCGGCGGCGTAGTTCGCCTGCCCCACGTTGCCGACGAGGCCCGACGTCGACGTCATGTTGATGAACCGCCCCCACCGCTGCTCGCGGAACCGCGGTGCTGCCGCCCGCGTCAGGGAGAAGCTGCCCTTGAGGTGGACGGCGATGACGGCGTCCCACTCCTCCTCCGTCATGTTGAAGATCATCCGGTCGCGCACGATCCCGGCGTTGTTGATCACGATGTCGATCCGGCCGAAGTGGTCGACCGCTGTCTCGACGATCCGGGCGCCGCCCGCCATCGTGGTCACGGACTCCGGGCTCGGCACCGCCTGCCCGCCGGCGCCCCGGATCTCGCGCACGACGTCCTCGGCGGGGGACGCGGCCCCGCCGCTGCCGTCCGCGGCGCCGCCCAGGTCGTTCACGACGACGCGGGCCCCCGAGGCGGCCATGAGGAGGGCCATCTCCCGGCCGATGCCCCGGCCGCCGCCGGTGACGACGGCGACCCGGCCTTCCAGCATGCGCGCGGTCATGGCGCCACCTCGATGGTCCCCGCGGGATCCTCCCCCACGACCTCTCCGATCTCCGCGACGCCCTCCACGCCCGACGCTCCGAGCGCCTTGAGGAGCGCGGCGCCGTCCGGCGTCGCGACGAGGAGCCCCCCCGACGTCTGCGCGTCTCCGATCACGATGCGGCGCGCCTCGGGCAGGCTCGGATCCCACCGCACCACCGCCTCCACCGCGTGGAGGTTGCGCCGGGTCCCGCCCGGGATCAGCCCCGCCTCGGCAAGCGCCACGACGTCCGGAAGGAGCGGGATCCGCCCCGCGTGGAGCCGGACCCGCACTTTCGAGCCCTCGCTCATCCCGCGGAGGTGGCCGAGAAGGCCGAATCCCGTGATGTCCGTCACCGCGTGCACCGGCACGGTCGCCGCGGCTTCGGCCGCCGCCCGGTTCAGCCTCGACATCGTCTGGACGGCGGCCGTCACCGCCCGCTCCGGCGCCTTGCCCTGCTTGATCGCGGTGGAGATGATGCCGGTCCCGAGCGGCTTCGTGAGCACCAGCGCGTCGCCCGGCCGGGCGCCCACGTTCCGCCAGACCCGCCCGGGATGCACCAGGCCCACGACGGCGTAGCCAACCTTGGGCTCGGCGTCGTCGATGGAGTGCCCGCCGACGACGCTCACGCCCGCCTCTCGCGCCTTGTCGGCGCCGCCTTTCAGCACCTCACCGAGCAGCGTCATCGGGAGCTTGTCCCGCGGGAACCCGACGATCGACAGCATGGCGATCGGCCGTCCGCCCATCGCGTAGACGTCCGAGAGCGAGTTGGCCGCGGCGATCTGCCCGAAGGCGTACGGGTCGTCGACGATGGGCGTGAAGAAGTCCACCGTCAGCACGAGCGCCAGTCCGTCGGTCAGTCGGTAGACTGCGGCGTCGTCGCAGGTCTGGGGCCCCACCAGGACGTTGGGGTCGGTGATCTGCGGCAGCATCCCGAGCACCTGGGCCAGCTCCTCCGGCCCGAGCTTGCAGGCTCAGCCGGCGCCGTGCGACAGCGTGGTCAGCCTGATCGGCGAGTCCACCATGAATCACCTCCCCTCGCGGGACGGGCCGCGTCGCTCTTGGGGTGCGGCGCGGCGGCGGGACGATGCCGGATTATAGTGGCCGCCGGCGGGAGGGTCAAACGCGGGTCCGGTGCTCCTCGAGCCCCCGGATGAGCGCCGCCCCGATGATGAACACCATCGCCGAGTAGTAGACCCACATCATGAGGGCGATCGTCACGCCCAGCGACCCGTACACCGCGCTGTAGATCCCGACCCGATCGATGTACCAGCGGAAGGCCTGCTTGGCGCTCTCCCAGAGCACCGCCGTCGCCAGCCCGCCGACGAGCACGCTCGACCACCGGATGCGGCGGTTCGGCACCAACCGATAGACGAGGGCGAAGAGCGCCGTGTCGAGGAGGACCGTCAGCAGGAGCCCCGCCCAGCGGAGCGTCGCCGACATGACGGAGCCGTTCCCCGCCAGGAGCGCGACGCCGCGGATCCACGCGAAGCCCCCGGTGACGGCAATGCTCAGCAGGAACCCGACCGTCAGGAGCAGGATCATGCCGAAGTCGAAGAGTATCCCGTGGATCAGCCCGCGACCCTTGTGCTGGAACACCCGGTTCAGCACCAGGCGGGTCGCGGCGAAGAGCTGGGAGGCGAAGAAGAAGAGGATCAGGGTGCCGATCACGCTCGACACGCCGCGCGCCTTGATCACGGCCCGGAGGGCGGCCTCCATCTCCGCCTGATAGACGGGGAGCAGCGTTCCCAGGCGGTCCACCACCTCCCGCAGCACCATGTCGTTGGAGATCAGGAACGCACTGCCCGCGATGACCAGGAGGAGGAAGGGCACGATGCAGATCACGACGTAGAACGAGAGCCCGGCGGCCAGGAAGAAGCCGTCGTGCTCGAAGAAGTAGCGGAACGCACTCCGGACCGGCGTCGCGACCCGGCGGGGCCGCGGCACCTCCGGGCCAGGCTGGTCGGTCGTGGGCCCGCGCCTCGGGTCCGCCGCTACCGGCGCGCCCGGGCCTCCCGCGGCAGCCAGGCCAGGGAATCCTCGGTCTTCGCCGAGGGCCGGTACTCGAGCCCCACGTAGCCGTCGTACCCGGCGCGGTTGAGCGCCGCCAGGACGTTCTCGTAGTGGATCTCGCCCGTACCGGGCTCGTGCCGCCCCGGCACGTCCGCGATCTGGACGTGCCCGATCCAGGCGAGATTCCGGACCAGCCCCTCGATCAGCTGCCCTTCCATCCGCTGGACGTGGTAGCAGTCGTACTGGAAGCGGACGTTCGCCTCGCCCACCTCCCGGACGATGTCCAGCCCGAGCTCGAGCCGGTCGAGGAAGTACCGTGGGCTCTCCCACGTGTTGAGCATCTCCACCAGGAGCGTGATGCCCGCCTCGCGGGCCACCGGCGCCGCGCGCTTGAGATTGTCCACCGCCGTGCGACGCAGGATGCGCTCCGAGACGCCCGGGGGGCGGTTCCCCGCCAGGACGTTGAGCCGCCGGCAGCCGACGCGCCGCGCCACCGCGATCGCGTCCTGGACCGTCGTGAAGAGATGCTCGCGCTGGGCCGGGTCGCAGAGATACCCGCGGTCGCCGCCCGCGAAGTCCCCGCCCTCGGGATCGAAGAGGATGAGCTCGAGGCCGTGGCGCTCGAGCTCCCGCTGGACGGCGCTCGCGTCCACGGTGTGGATGAACAGAAACTCGACAGCCCGGAACCCCGCGACGGCCGCCCGCTCGAAGCGCTCGAGGAACGGCACCTCGTTGAAGAGCATGGTCAGGTTCGCGGCGTAGCGGGTCATCGGTCGTCGGTCTCCCCCGGACTCGGATGGTGGGTCATCGCGCTTCGCCTTCCCCGCGGGACTCAAGGGCGGGGGCGCGCGAGCGCCTCGGCGTTGTCGACCGCCAAGCGCCGCCCCACGTCGGGCGGGAGCTGGAGGAGCCAGGCGCGGGTGTCGTTCTGGACGTCGACGTAGTCGGCCCACCGCGAGGGCACCCAGGTGTCCGTGCCCACCATGAAGCGGTCGGCGTGCGCGACGAACAGGTCTCGCCACGCGGGGTCGAGCCGGCCGCCCGGCGCGACGTCGGACCTGAGCGCCAGCTCCACCAGGAGATCCACCGAGAGGTCCACGAGGCGGCTCACCTGGTCGGGGCCCGCGCTCATCCCCGCGTGAGCCCAGAGGACGCGCACCCCCGGGACGAGCCCCACGAGGATCTCCGCCGCCTCCGCGTCGCAGTGGCAGTGGAGAAAGAGCCCGTGCCGCGCCGCCAGCTCCGCCACCTGCCGCACCACCGGGGAACGCGCCTCGCTCCCGACCAGGTGGAACTCGCCGATGCCCCGGTAGATGGGGCGGGCGAGCCGCTGCTCGAGGTAGGGCAAGACGGTGGGGTCCTGGTGCCAGGTCGAGAGCTCGCCCGCCTGCCGGTACGGTCGAAGCACGGGCACGATCCGGTCGGGCGCGGCCTCGTATAGGCGCACCGTTCCGTCGTCGGGCGTGCTCGAGACGAAAGCGCGCTGCACCCCGGCCCGGTCCAGCAGGAGGAGCAGGGCCGCGGGAGCGTAGTCCTGCCAGCTGTTCTGGCTGTAGTGGAGGTGGGTGTCGACGATCGCGAGCTCGTCGCCCCCCGCGGAGGCCGCCGCGCCGAGCAGGATCACCGCGACCACGCCGGCGATGCGCGAACCCGGCCGCCACATGCGCCCAACTATAGCAAAGCGCGAAAGTCCTCGGAACGCAGCGCGGCCCCCGGGTCATACTCCGGGGGCCGCATCCATGCCGGACCCGCGCGGTCCGGTCTCGCTGGCTGACTTCCGTCAGGCGCCCTTGATGGCCTTGGCCTGGCCCGCGCCGTCCTCGATCTGGATCTCGACCTTCTTCGGCACGACGGCCACCGGGGCCGGCATCGTCAGGTCGAGCATGCCGTTCCCGAACTTCGCCTGCACCTTGCCCGGATCGATGCCCTCGGGAATCGCCAGGGTGCGCTCGAACGAGCCGTACGCGAACTCCCGCACGTAGCGGCCCCCGTCCTTCTCCTCCGTCTTCGACTTGCGCTCGCCGCGGATCGTCAGGCAGTCGTCCGACACGGTCACCTCGACGTCCTTGGGATCCACACCCGGCAGCGCCACGCGCACGTGGAGGTCGCCGCCCTTGGCGTAGCTCTCGACCGCCGGCCACCAGGTCGGCTCCGTCTCGGTCCGGTAGGTCGCAGGGTCCGTCTCGTGACCCAGGAACCGGCCGACCAGGTCGTCGAGCTCTCGGTGCATCTGGAACATCGACCCGAACGGGAATCGCCGCGTCAGCTCAAACATGGAATGCGCGCCTCCAACGTTGTAGTGATCTAGGGCGCTCATGCGCCCGGGCCGCTTCCGGCCCTCACCATTTTTAGTAGCAGGCTCGGTCGGCCTGTCAAGGAACGCTGGGGGAGGACGACGTCCGCCGGCGGGCGTCAGTCGACGGACAGCCGCGGGGGACGCGGAGAATCAGCCGGGAGGGGCGTCGCCGGAGCCGCGGCGCTCGAGCGCGTAGAAGTCCGACCGGTCCTGGGTTACCACCTCCACGCGCCGGGTCCGGTCCTCGCGCATCACGTCGAGGACCACGTGCTCGCCCGGCTCGTGACGCCAGAGTGCCGCGTAGAGGTCGCGTCGGGTCGACACCTCCTGGTCGTCCACGCGGAGGATGACGTCCCCGTCCTGCAGCCCGCCTCGCTCGCCCGGCCCGTCGGGCACCAGCCCGGCCACGATCAGCCGCTCCTCGAAGGTGTGGGGGAACACGCCGATCCACGCCCGGCGCCGCCGGCTCGTCACGCGCCCGAAGCGGAGGAGCTCGGCGCGGTGGCGCGTGAAGTACTCGACGGGAATCGCGAGCGACTCCCGGCCGATACCCTCGAGGTTCAGGGACATCACGCCCACGACGGAGCCCCGGAGGTCGAAAAGGGGCCCGCCGCCGAATCCCGGATTCGGGGCGCTCGAGACGATCCCGCGATCGAGCAGGTACTCCCAGTACGCCTCGAACTCGCCGAGGTCGGTGACGATGCCCCCCGCGACCCTCCGGTCGGTGGGGCCCGTGGCGGCGATCACGAACACGGAGGCCCCGAGCGCCAGCTCGTCCGAGGACCCGAGTCGTGCCGCCGGGAGCCCGGTGGCCGGCACCCGCAGGAGCGCGAGTCCGCTCTCGAAGTCCTGGCCGACCACCTTCGCGTCCAGGCGACGGCCGTCGGGCATCGTGACGCGGACCCGCCGGGCCCCCATCACCACGTAGTTGACCGTGAGCAGAAGCCCGACCGAATCGACCACGACGGCCGAGCCCATGCGCTCCGTCCCCAGGATCCGCGCCGAGGGATGGGCGGCCGCCACCCGCGCCGTCACGTGTGCGGTCACCGTCAGGAGCGCCTGGACGAGGCCCACCCTGGCGTCCACGGCCGTCAGGCGCCCCGGCGGAGGAGCCGCTCGACGGCCGGCACCTGGGCGATCTTCTCCGGGGCCAGCGCCTCCAGGTACAGGCCGCGGGGTCGGGGGAACGCCGGACGGACCGTCATCACGCCCTCGGGAGTCACGACCACGTCGACCGTGATGTCATGCGGCCGCATCTCGATCGCCTCCGGGAGGATCTGCACGGGGTGCACCGTCGTGACGATCGGCGTCCGCGACCCGACCCGGCCGGCCTCGACGAGCAGCCCGTACTCGAGGTCCGAGAAGCCGCCCCCTTTCCCCACGCGCGCGCCGCGCGCGTTCACCGCGACCGCGCCGCACACGATGAGGTCGATCGGCGGCAGGGCCTCGATGCCGACCGGGTGGCCGAGCCGCTCCGCGCCCGGGATCGACGCAGCCTGGAGCACCTTCTTGCCCAGGCGGGCCGGGTCCAGCTCGAGGAAGCACTCGAGGCTCCGCAGCCTCGGCACCGCCATGTAGACCACCTTGCCCTCCCGGAGCGCCATCCGCCGGACCGGCAGCTGGGGGGCGTCGGGATTGATCTTGACCGCGCGGGCCTCGCGCCACGCGCGCAGTCCCTGGAGATGGAGCGCGGCCCGCTCGGCGCCGACGAAGTTCGGGATGCGTCCCATGGCGCCCGGGAACCGGCCGACCCCGTGGATCTCCATCTCGCGCCAGACTCGGGTGCGGGCCTCGTCCTTGGACAGCATCCGCCCACCGTCGGACACGATGAGCGCGGCGACGCTAGCCGCGACCGTCGCCGCGCGGACTCGCAGGCCCGGGACGGGCGGTCCGGCGGATCGAAGGGACGCGATCAGGTGACGCGGAGAGTCTCCGCGCATCGAAGGCCTTCACCACGCGGCGAATTTAGATCGCGGGCGCTCGCGTGTCAACCCGCGCGACGTTCCGTTCGGCGAAGCGCTCGCGCTGCCGACATCGACAGCCTTCTGCGCCTGGGGATCCCGTCCGCACGCTGGCTCCGGATCCCGCCACGTGCGAGACTCGAGCCGGGAGGCGCCGGGCGCTCTCGTGACGGGCCGATCTCCGAGCCCGTCACGCTCCGATCGGAGGAGGCGGCGCGCTCCTCCGGGAGGCGTGAGCGGGTTGTCGATCTCGGGTGCTCACGGACGACTATAGGGTGCCCACACCGTTGCGCGGGGACGGGACACACCCATGGAGGACGGCGCCATGAAGTACCTGTGCCTGATCTACGACGAGGAGAAGAAGCTGGCCGCGAGGTCCCAGAGCGAAGCGAAGGCTTTCACGGGCGAGTACATAGCATTCACCGAGGCAATCCAGAAGAGCGGCCACTACCTGGGCGGAGAGGCTCTCCAACCCGTTCAGGCGGCCACGACGGTCCGGGTTCGGAACGGCAAGGTCTCCACGGTCGACGGCCCTTTCGCCGAGACGAAAGAGCAGCTCGGCGGGTTCTACCTCATCGAGGCCCGGGACTTGAACGACGCCCTCCAGGTGGCCTCGAGGATCCCGTCGGCGCGCCTGGGATGCGTGGAGGTGCGGCCGATCCGCACGTTTCCCTAGCACCGGCCGTCCCCCGCCGCAGGTGGGGCAGCTCGCCGGGACCAGTCCATCCTGGTCCGGCCGATCGAGATGCAGCTGAACGTCTCGGTCACGCCGATCATCGGCGCGCGGGTGTCCGTGGGGATCGAGGGCTACGGAGCCTTCGGCCGGCTCGAGCGGCAGGACTGAGCGCGGCGCCCCGTTCAGCTCAGAGGCCGAGACGAAGCTGGGCGTCGGCCGTCCGCCGACTCCCTCCCTCGTCCGGGCCTCCTCCGGTGTGCGCGGTCGCCTGCGGGCGGTCGGACAATCCATGGCGCTGCCGGAGCTCCGCCACGGTCCTCTCCAGGCTCTGCTGGACGCCGGCCGGCGCGCGCGTCCCCGGGTAGAGGCGGCGATAGAGGGGCAGCAAGCCGGGCGCCTCGGCGGAGAGGAAGCCGTCGAAATGCTCGCGCACGCCTGGCTCGAGGTGGAGCACCCCGGCGCCCAGGAAGCCGGCGCCGTGCTCCGCCGCCCCGCGGACGACGGCCTCGAGGTTCTCGCGGTCGGTCGTCAGGCCGGGCACGATCGGCGCGAGCAGCACGCCGACGGGAATGCCCGCCGCCGCGAGCGCCGCCACGGCCCGGAGCCGCTGGCGAGGCGGCGCCGTCCCCGGCTCGAGCCGGCGCCAGCGGTCCGCATCGAGCGTCGTGAGGCTCACGCAGACCGAGACCCCGGCCCGGTCGCGCACGGCCGCCAGCACGTCGCGATCCCGGATCACCATCGGGCCCTTGGTCACCACGCTCGCCGGAGTCCTCGCGTCGGCGAGCGCTTCCAGCATCCCGCGTGTCAGCCGGTAGCGGCCCTCGATGGGCTGGTAGGGATCGGTCGCCGTCCCGACGGCGACGGTCTCGCGCCGCCAGCCCGGTCGGGCGAGCTCCCGGCGGAGGACCTCGACCGCGTTGGTCTTCACGAGGATCACGCCGCTGAAGCCCTCCCCGGTATCGAGGTCGAGGTACGCGTGATAGCGGCGCGCGAAGCAGTAGTGGCATCCGTGCACGCAGCCGCGATAGGGGTTCGCGCTCCAGCGGAACCCCATGCCCCGGACGATATTGAGGACACTCTTCGCGTCGGTCTCGACGTAGCGGGCGGCCATTCAGGTACTATACGTGTGTTGACTATTCTCTGACAACCATCTATAGCCGCGGGGTGGGCAGGAATCATCAATGGGCAAGCGAGCGGCCCGGCTCGTGCCGGGCGAGTCGACGCCGGACCGAGGAAGGCTCGGCGGCGCCTATCGGTTGTAGGAGCGGCCCCCGCCGCCGCCCGGGCCGCGGCGATCATCCCGGGGTCCCCGCCCCGGAGGCCGACCTCCGCCGCCTCCCCCGGCCTGGGACCTCGCCTGGTCGACGACGAGGTTCCGGTCGCGGAACACCCGCCCGTTCAGCTGCTCGACCGCCCGGGACGCCTCCTCTGGCGTCGACATCTCCACGAAACCGAACCCGCGTGGCCGGCCGGTGAACTGGTCCGTCACGATCCGAACCGACTGGACGGTTCCGGCCTGCTGGAAGAGCTCCCGGAGGTCCTCCTCCGTGGCCTGGTAGGACAGGTTCCCTACGAAGAGCTTGGCGGACATCGGTCACCTCCGGCCAGGGGGAGAGACAAGAAAGCCCCCAGAGAGGCGCGCCTCTCCGAGGGCTGGTGGCGGACGGACGGAACGTCGCTCAAGGAGAGCCCCGTGGAGTGCGAGAAACGTACTCGGGCCCCGGGACCGGTGTCAAGCGGATTCCCCTCAGAGGTACACGCCCCGGCTCGCCCCTCCGTCCACCGTGATCGACGTCCCCGTCAGGAATCCGGCCCGCTCAGACGCGAGGAACAGGACCAGGTCCGCAACGTCTTCGGGCTGGCCGATACGCCCGAGCGGCTGCTTCCGCGCCACCTCCGCGCGGAAGGTCTCCACGGTCTGCCCCTGGGCCTGGGCCTGCTGCGCAATCAGGCGATCCCACCGCTCGGTCGCCGTCGCCCCGGGGCTCACCGCATTGACGAGGATCCCGTCGGGCGCCCCGAGATCGGCAAGGGCCCGCGTGAAGTTGATCAGCCCCGCGTTGGCGATTCCGCCCGCCATGTAGGTGGTCGCGGGGTTACGGGCGGCCGCGCCGATGATGTTCACGATCCGCCCCCAGCGCCCCGGCCGCATGACCGGGATCGCCGCCTGCGCCATCCGGACGTAGCCGAGGATCTTCAGCCGCCAGTCGTCCGCCCACGCCTCGGCGGGCGTGGTCAGGAAGTCCCCGCCTCGGATCGCCCCCGCGTTGTTCACGAGGATCTCGAGCCGCCCGAACCGGGAGACGACGGCCTCCACGACCCGGCGGGGGGCGTCGGGCTCGGTGAGGTCGGCGGTGAGTGTCAGCACCTCCGCCCCCTTTGCCCGCAGCGCATCCGCGGTCTCCCGCAGGGCCTCCGCGCCCCGCGCGGCAATCGCCACGCGGCAACCCTCGCCCGCGAGCCCCGCCGCGACCGCTCGACCGATTCCCTTCGAGCCCCCCGTCACCAGCGCGATGCGTCCCGAGATCCCGAGCTCCACGATCGTCCTCCTTGCCGCCCGTCAGCGCGCGCGGGCAGCATATGCGGCCGACTGCGCCCCCGCGAGGCGCCCGAACGCTGCTCCGGCCATGAGCCCCGTGCCGCCGGGGTAGTTCTCGTAGAAGAGGCCGCCCACCAGCTCGCCGGCCGCGAGGAGCCCGGGAATCGGCCGGTCCTCGGTATCGAGAACCTCCGCCCGGGGCGTGATGCGCAGGCCGCCGAACGTAAACGTGATCCCGCAGGTGACCGCGTATCCGACGAACGGCGGCGCGTCGAGCGCCTGCGCCCAGTTCGACTTGGGCGGCACGAGCCCGCGAGTGCCCTTGCCGTCCAGGACGGCGGGGTTGAACGTCCCGGGGCCGACCGCCGCGTTGAAGGCCTGCACGGTCTCCACGAGGCGCCGCGGATCGATGTCGAGCTGCTTGGCCAGCTCCTCGATCGTCCCCGCCTCGCCCTTCGTCACCTCGCGGATCCGATACTCCTCCCGCAGGATCGGCACGACCTTCTGGTCAAAGATCTGGAACGCGAGGCGCTGGGGCTGCCGGAGGATCTCCCGCCCGTACTTCGCGTACGTGTAGTTCCGGAAGTCGGCGCCCTCGTCCACGAAGCGCTCGCCGCGAACGTTGACGATCAGGCCGAGCGGGTACGAGTGCTTCTGGAACATGTCACCGACCCGGCGGTCGCCGAAGGGCGGCGAGCCCGCGTCCCAGGCCACCGCGTGGCAGCCCGACCAGTTGCCGTACGGCTGGGCGCCCGCCTCGAGCGCGATGCGGATCCCGTCGCCGGTATTGTGCCGGGTGCCGCGGACGTGGGCGAGATCCCAGCCGGGGCCGAGGTAGCGCGTGCGCCACTCCGGATTCGCCTCGAATCCCCCCGAGGCCAGGACGACCGATCGCGCCTCGACCTCGAAGAAGCCCTCCGGGCCCCGGCAGGTCACGCCGCGGATCGCGCCGCGACCGTCGAGGAGAAGCCCGGTCGCCTTGGTCCCGTACCGCACCTCGACCCCCAGCCGGTCGGCGCCCTCGTACAGGGACTGGATCAGCCCCGGGCCGCCGCCGACGGCCTCGATGTTGAGCCCGCCCCAGAACCGGTGCTTGCCGCCGACCTGGTACGACTGGCGCGCCATCATGAGGATCCACCGCACCCCGTGGCGGCGCATCCACACGACGGTCGGACGGGAGCCACGGATCAGGATGTCCGCCAGGTCGGGATCGCTCAGCCCCTCCGTCAGCCTCATGAGGTCACCCCGGAACTGGTCCTCCGTGTA
Source organism: Candidatus Methylomirabilota bacterium (assembly GCA_036558225.1). Classification (GTDB taxonomy): domain Bacteria; phylum Methylomirabilota; class Methylomirabilia; order Rokubacteriales; family DASRDR01; genus DASRDR01. The sequence goes on from DATBGA010000107.1 coordinate 40,823, forward strand.
CGGCGGCACGTCGACCGTCGCCGCCTCCTCGTCGGTGACGTCGACGAGGACATCCTTCCGGAGGTCCTCGAGCCCGGCGTGCGCGAACCGGAAGCCGCCCGCGGTGAAGAACGAGTTGCCGCCTCGCTCGTGCGGGGGCGCCTTCTCGAGGAGCAGCACCCGCGCTCCGGACTCCCGAGCCGCCAGGGCCGCGCAGAGGGCGGCGTTCCCGCCGCCCACCACGACGACGTCGAGCTCCCCCTCGCGCTTCGCGCTCGGTGCCACGGTCAGATCGGAATCTCCGTCCCCACGCGGCGCTCCCGCGCGCGGGCGACGAGCCGGACCGCGACGGCGACGTCCTCAATCGCCACCCCCTGCGACTCGAAGAGCGTGATCTCGTCGGCGCCCGTGCGGCCGGGATGGCGGCCGGCTACGACCTCGCCCAGCTCGTGCACGTCGTCCCAGCGGACCACGCCCTGTTCCAGGGCCGCCATGAGGTCGCCACACTCCACCCGCGCCTGCTCGAGCGAGTCCGTCACGATGAGGCCGGCCCGGCGCACGGCCTCGACGTCCACCTCGGCGCGCTGAAGCGCGTTGGAGCCGGCGGCGTTCACGTGCGCACCGGGCGCGATCCAGCGTCCCTCGAGCACGGGAGTCTTCGAGCCGGTGATCGTGACGAGGATCGAGGCGTCCCGCGCCGCCGCCTCGGGCGTGTCGACCGCCACCACGGGCACGCCGAGAAGGGGGGCCATCTCCTCCGCGAACCGCGCCCGGCGCTCCGCGTCTCGCCCGTAGACGCGCACCTCGCGCACCTTCCGGACCGCGCAGACCGCCTCGAGCTGGGAGCGCGCCTGCCATCCGGTGCCGTAGCACCCCACGCGGTCGGCTTCCGCCAGGGCGAGGTGCCTGGTCGCGACGCCGGAGGCGGCCCCGGTGCGCATCTGGCCGAGCTTGTCCGCCTCGATGACCGCCAGGAGGGCGCCGGTCTCCGCCGAGAAGAGCAGCACCACGAACTTCGTGCCGCCACGCACGGTGGCGTAGGTCTTGAGCCCCATGACGCGCGCCTCCGGCAGCGCCGCCGGCATCACGTGGAGGAGCCCCCGGGGGACCGGCAGGCGGACGCGGGGCTTGTTCGTCAGCGTCCCCTCCCCTTGCCACCGGAAGGCTTCCTCGACGGCCTCCAGCGCCAGGGACATGGGCAGGAGCATCGTGACCTCGGACTCGTTCAGGAGCAGCGCCATCAGGCCTCCGCGAGCTCCTCGGTGCGCTCGGTCAGGGCCGCCGCGTCCCCGGGCGCGGCCACCGTGGGGCCGGCGCCGCGCCGTCCGCCGTCGCGAGCGCGGCCAGCGCGGGCCTCAGCTCTGCCAGCCAAGCGCGCGTGTCGATCGGGAGCGCCGTCCCCGCCTCCGCCAGCTTCGCCACGCCAAGGGTCAGGAGCGAGCGCGCCCCCTCGCGGTTCCCGTTCTCGAGGTGATGGAACGCGACCGCGACCTGGATCACGCCCTGGAGCGCCGTCCGGACGGGCTCCGCCGCTCGGAACCAGACCGGCTCCAGCAGCTCGTGCACCTCGAAGAAGAGGCCGTGGCGCGCGAGGATGGCCGCCCGGTCGAGGAGCGGCTCCATGCCCTCGAGGCCCCGGTCTCCCCAGTCGCGAACCGCGGACGCCGCCCGCGCGGCGCGCGCGGCGAGACTCGGCCCGTGAGCCCGATAGGCGCCCAGGAGCCGGACCCGGCCCGGCGCCGCCGGCTCGAACCAGCCGAGCGCCAGGAGACGGCCCGCGTCCTCCGTGCCCACCTCCGAGACGTCGGCCCTCAAGGCGCGCTCGAGTGCGAGCAGGGTCGCCCGCGCCTGCCCCGGCTCGAATGCCTCCAGGGCCAGCTCGGCGAGTCGGTTTCGGACCGGAAGTGGCAGCGGCACCAGCGCGGGGACGGGACACCTGAGCCCGGCCGGGTCTAGGTGGAGGCGCCGCGGCCGGCGGCCTTCTCGAAGAGCTGCTCGTCGAGGCGGAGCGCATTGCCGGTGCCGCCCTGCCGGACCATGAGCCACTCGGCGAGGACCGACAGCGCGATCTCCTCCGGCGTGCGCGCCCCGATGTCGAGCCCGATCGGCGCCCGGAGCGCCCGGATGCGCTCGATCGGGAAGCCGTCCGCCACCAGGCGCTCCGTCACGAGGATGGCC
>DATBGA010000108.1:0-7406 GCA_036558225.1 Candidatus Methylomirabilota bacterium
CGATCGCGGGTCGAAGGTCGCCAGCCGGGCGCGGCCGGGTCTGATCCATTCCGATCGAGCCGCGCCCGGGCTGGGTCCCCCGGCTGCTTCTCCGTGCCCCGGCTGGTCCGACTCGAGCCTGCTGGATACGAGCGTACGGCCTTCGAGACACCCGCCTCCAGCCCCGTCGAGATGCGGTCAGCATTTCCGCGGCGCCGGCGCGTGGCCCCGTGCTTGCTCTCCATTCGATCGGCTCGCCCCTGATCGGGAGGAGGCTCGGGACGACGATGTCACAGCGATCGACCGTCCACGGTCTCGTGGCCGTCGCGGTCCACGCGCTGGCATTCGCAACCGAGGCCGCCGCCGAATCGTGGCCGCGGGCCTACGTCAACGCGCTTCCCGACGAGGCGTTCGCGTTCGTCCACGTGCGTGCGGACGGGACGCGGTCCCGCCACCTCCCGCACCACGATGCCGAGGGACGGCTCGACCTCCCGCACCTCCGGAACGCGCTGGCTCGCCTGGGCCAGGTCCGCTGGGAGGATCCGGCCGACGCGGAGCGGGCGCGGCAGCACCTCCTCGGGCACCAGGCGGCGCTCGGCGTCAGCCGCCCGCGCGCACGGCCCGCGCGGGGTGCGTCGCGTTGACCGCTCGACCGCGCGGCTCCTACAATCGGGGCGTGAGCGGCGGGCGGACGGTCCTCACGTACCGTGACTACGCGGCGCTCCCCGACGACGGGCGGCGGTACGAGCTCCACGACGGGGAGTTGTCCGTGACGCCGGCTCCGGTTCCCCGGCACCAGCGGGTCAGCGGGGCACTCAACGCCATCCTCAGGTCTCACGTCCTGGCGCGCGGGCTCGGCGAGGTCCTCTATGCGCCGATCGACGTCATCCTCGCCGACACGACGATCGTCCAGCCCGACCTGGTCTATCTGGACCCGACGCGAGCCCATCTCGTCAGCGGCCGGGGCATCGAGGGGCCACCGACGCTCGTCATCGAGATCCTGTCGCCGTCGACGAGCCGGATCGACCGCGGGATCAAGGCCGAGCTGTACCGGCGCTACGGCGTGCCCTACTACTGGATCGTCGACCCCGACGCGCGGACCGTCGAGGCCTACGGCCTCGCCGAGGGCCGCTACGCGCTCCTCGCGCGCGCCTCCGGCACCGAGCCCGTCACGCTCCGGCCCTTCCCCGACCTCGCCTTCTCCCCCGCCTCTCTCTGGCCCTGACGGGCCTGCGGCCGAGCGGTCGCACTGGCCGCAGACGTCGCCGATCCCTTTCAGGAGGAGCCACAGGCGGTCGGCGCCCGACCCTTCAGGTGTGTGTCGCCGTCTGCTAGAATCGCGGTCATCGGAGGTCGCGATGATCCGCGACCGTCCGTCCTCCCGAGGAGGGTGCCATGATCCGCAAGTTCTCCGTGCTCTACGTCGGCCAGATCGACCTCGACCACGTCGGCCGCGACGGCACGCCGGCGGACCAGCGGCGCTACCCGAACGAGCGCGTCGCCGAGGCCTACCGCTCGATGGTCGACGTCGCGCGGGTCATGGACGACGAGGGCTACTACTGCCTCTGGACGGCCGAGCACCACTTCCAGCGCGAGGGCTACGAGGTCCTCCCAAACCTGATCCTGGTCGGGACCTACTTGGCCGCGGTCACGCGCCAGCTCAAGCTCGGCTGCGCGTTCAACATCCTCCCGATGTGGCACCCGCTCCGCCTAGCCGAGGACTACGCGGTCGCCGACATCCTGACGGGCGGGCGCGTCATCATGGGGATCGGCCGCGGTTACCACACGCGCGAGGTTGAGTCCTTCGGCGCGCCGCTCCTCGACGCCGCGGCGAACATGGAGCTCTTCGAAGAGCAGTTCGAGCTCATGTGGAAGGCGCTCCACGAGGAGCAGTTCTCCCACCGCGGCAAGCACTACACGGTTCCGCCCGCGGTGAAGTACCGGGGCTACGACCTCACCGAGGTGACGCTGGTCCCCCGCCCGGTCAACCGGCCGGTGGAGATCTGGCAGCCGATCGCGAGCGGGAAGACGATCGACTTCCTGGCCAAGCACAACCTGAAGGGCATGGTGACGCTGAACGGCGAGCGCATCACCGACCAGGTCTTCCACGCCTTCCAGGACGCGTGCGCGCGCCACGGCCGCCAGAAGCAGCTCGGCGAGGACCTCTGCCTCGGCCTCGGGTTCCACATGGCGGAGACGAAGGAGGAGGCAATCCGGCGCGTCGAGCCGGCCCACGACGAGCGCTACAAGTGGTTCGCGCCGTTCGGCTTCGTCCGCTACGCCGACGACCAGGGGCGGCCCTGGGGAACGCCCGGCGCGCCGGCGCGCGCGCCGACCATCCGGGAAGGCGTCACCCAGAAGGCGTGGATGGTCGGCTCGCCCGCCGACTGCATCGCGCTGATCCGCGAGTACGAGGCGAGGTACCCCGGGCTCGACCAGATCATGCTCCACTGGCCGGAGGGGATCCACGCGCACGCGTTCATCGAGCAGCTCCGCTGGTTCGCGAGGGACGTGATGCCCGCGTTCCGCGGCCGCTGACGGGCCGCGCGCGGGAGCGTCGCCGATGAGCCGCCACGCGGGGCCCGGGCCGGATCCGAACGCGCCCCTGCCCGTCCCGGAGCCGACCTACGCCGAGCGCGCGCGGACGCTCGTCCACCGTGCGCGGACCGGGACGCTCGCCACGCAGTCGCGCCGCCACCCGGGTCACCCGTTCGCCTCGCTCATGCCATACGCGCTGGACGGGAGCGGCCGGCCGCTCTTCCTGATCAGCTCGATGGCGGTCCACACCCAGAACCTCGCAGGGGACGGGCGGGCGAGCCTCTTCGTCGCCGAGCCGGACTGGTCGGGGGATCCCCTGGCCGCCGGACGCGTCACCCTCATGGGCGCCGTGACGCCGGTCCCCGCCGACGCGCGGGCCGACGCGCGCGCGGCCTACCTCGCCCGGCACGCGAACGCCTCCTACTGGGTGGACTTCGAGGACTTCTCGTTCCACCGCCTCGAGATCGCCGACCTCTACTTCGTCGGGGGCTTCGCGGCCATGGACTGGATCGAGGGTGAGGCCTACGGGGCGGCCCGAGTCGACCCGCTGGCGGACGTGGCGCCGGGGATCCTCGAGCACATGAACCGGGACCATCCGGACGCCCTCGTCGTCTACGCCCGGGTGCTCGGGGGCGCGGCCGACGCCGAGGCCGCCACGATGGTCGCGGTGGACCGCCTGGGCTTCCGCCTCCGCATCCGCTCCGGCGGCCGGCTCCACGCCGAGCGGATTCCCTTCCCGGAAGAGGTGCGGAGCGCGGACGACGCCCGGCGCGTCCTCATCAGCATGCTCCAGGACGCGCGCGCCCGCGCCTGACTCGCTCACCGCCGCCGATGCCCCGGTCCCCGAAGCCTTCCACCGATCTGGGGCGCGCGGTGACGCATCTCGAGGCGCGCGACTGGCAGGCCGCCCACGAGATCGTCCAGCAGGACGAGTCCGACCTGGCCGCGTGGCTCCACGGCATCGTCCACACCCTCGAGGGTGACCTCGACAACGCGCGGTACTGGTACCGGCGCGTTCGCCGCGCCTTCCCCGGACCCGAGGCCGTGGCGGCGGAGATCGCCTGCGCCCGCGAGGCGCTCAAGGGCGAGGCGCGCCGGGCCAAGGAGCGACCATGACCGAGAACCGCATGCGGGCCCGCGCGGAACGGGGCGAGGTCCAGATCGGCACCTGGATCACGATGATCCGGACGCCGGGGATCCTGACGCTCCTCCAGGCCGCCGGCCTCGACTTCGCGCGGATCGACATGGAGCACGGCGCCTTCTCGATGGAGACCGTCGCCGACATGGCGGCCCTCGCGCGCGCCCTCGACTTCCCCCTGGTCGTCCGCCCGCCCGAGGGCAGCCGCGAGTGGATCACGCGCCTCCTCGACGCCGGAGTCCCGAACCTCCACGTCCCCCAGGTCGACACGCCGGAGCAGGCGCTCCGGGTGGCGCGGGCCGCCCGCTACGCGCCGCTCGGCGAGCGGGGCATGTACGGCTTCGGCCCCCACACCGGGTACCGGCCGCTCCCCGTCGCCGACCACATGGCGGCGGCGAACGCGCGCGTCCACGTGACCGTCATGCTGGAGACGAAGCGCGCGTTCGAGCGGCTCGACGAGATCGCCGCCGTCCCGGGCATCGACGCGCTCACGCTCGGGCCCTCGGACCTCGCCCAGGACCTGGGGGTGCTCGGCACGCCCGCCCAGCGCGGCGTCGTCGACGAGCACCGGCGGCGGCTGGTCGAGGCCGCGCGCCGCCACGGAAAGGGCGTCGCGATGCTGACCGACAGCCTGGAGGGCGTGCGCGATATGATCGCCCTCGGTGTGACCCTGATCAACTACTCGTCGGACGCCGCGGTGCTCCGCGCGAGCTACGCCTCGCTCGTCGGCGGCATCCGCAAGAGCCACTGAGGGGCGGCCAACGCCGCCATCCGCGCTGCCCGGGACGCGTCAGGGCTCCTTGGGCTGCCGGTACGGCACGGGCACGTACTCGACCGACGGCCGCGTGCGCGTCGGCTGCGGGAAGAGGCGCATCAGCTCGTAGACCTCGGGCGGCATCTCGGTCGTGACCGGGAGCCCCAGCGCCTTGGCCTCCTCGGCGGTGATCGCGTAGTCGTGGGTCCATGTGCCGGTCGACAGCTTGACGGCGATGTCCGTCGCCTTCTCCGCGGTCATGTGCTCCATCAGGAGGTCGCGCACCATGAGCTGGACCTGGACGAGCGCCTTTCGCGCCACGTCGGCGAGGATCAGCGTCTGGTCGTCGATGTCCTTCATCTCCTTGCGCTCGAGCACGGACAGGATCGAGGCGGCGGGCGACTGCCCGAGCTGAGGGTCGACGGGGCCGAGCACGGCGTTGGCCGCCATCGCGATCTCGTCGGCGGCGATGGCGAGGAGGGTCCCGCCCGACATCGCGTAGTGCGGCACGAACACGGTGACCTTGCCGCGATGGCGCTTCAGCGCATGGGCGATCTGGCCGGCGGCCAGCACGAGCCCGCCCGGCGTGTGCACGACGAGATCGATGGGCACGTCGGCGTCCGTCAGCTCGATCGCGCGCAGCACCTCCTCCGAGTCGTTGACGTCGATGTAGCGCATGATCGGGAAGCCCAGGAGGCTCATCGTCTCCTGGCGGTGCACGAGCGCGATGACCCGGCTCCGCCGCCCCTGCTCGAGCCGCTTCAGGACCCGCAGCCGGTTCGCCTCGAGCACCTTCTGCTTGATGACGGGCTGGAGCCCGATGAAGAGGAAGGCCACCCACCAGAGCTCGCTGAGCGCCATGAGATCCCTCCCTCGATTCCACGCGGGGGACCGAGGTCGCTTCCGTTTCACGGCCGGACCGCCAGCCATGGAGCGCGGCCGGCGGGGTTCAGCGCGGCTGCGAGGCCTGCCACCTCCCGGCCAGCGCGTCGGCCGTCGGGACGCCCGCGATCCCGGAGGCCTCGACGGTGAGGGCCCCGGCGACCGCCGCGTAGGACGCGGCCTCGAAGGGGTCGCCGGTGAGGTTGTAGCGGATCAGGAACGCGGCGGCGAACACGTCGCCCGCCCCCGTCGGCTCGACCTCCCGCGCCGGCGCCGCGGCCACGGGGTGGCGCTCCCCGTTCACGAAGAGGATCGCTCCTTTCTCGGCGAACGTCAGGGCGCCGAGCGGCACGTCCTGGTACAGCTCGATCGCCCGCGACTCCCAGCCCGCCGCGTCGTCGCTCGAGAGGAAGAGCGCCTGGGCGCGGGCCAGGACGGGCCGCGGGTCGGGCCAGGGCCGCATCGCCACCGTGCCCTCGCGGTCCCACACGCGGCACCACCCCTGGGCCCCGACGCCGATGGCCGCCTCCGGGAACCCGCGCACCAGCTCCGGCGCGACCTCGTCCGCCACCGGGCAGAGATAGGCGAGCCCCGCCTCGGCGAAGTGGGGCGGCAGGTGGGCCGGCTCGAGCCGCGCGGCGCGCTCCTTGAGCGTGAGCCGCCGGCCCTCGGGCCGGTAGTCGAGGGCGAACCGCGTCGTCCCGGCCGCCGGCACCCCGACGACCTCGATCTCCGGCGGCAGGACGTCGAACGGGAAGTCCGGGCCGTAGCTCGTCAGGAGGCCGACCCGGAGACCCTGCCGGTGAGCGAAGAGCCCCGCGTAGAGCGCCGACCCGCCCGGGCGGAGCCCGCCCGAGAGCTCGTCGACCGTGAGATGGCCCACGGCGACGAAGTCCGGGGGCACGCCCGCGCGGCCGGAAGCCACGCTGTCATTCTGTGGGCCGCTCCGGGGGGTGTCAATCGCGCGACGGGCCGTGACGGGCCGGGGCGTCGGCCCTCTTGGCCACCGGGCCCCGCATGTTGTATGATCCGCGCAGCATCGCACCGGATGTCGTAGCCGGCCGGTCCACCCGGAAGGGGGTTCGCATGGCGGGCAGCGATTCGCGGGACGAGCGGGCACTCCTGGTGGTGGCCCGCGGACAGGGCACGCTTCTCGAGGCCGTCCGGGAGTTCTTCGCGGAGTTCGGCTGGGTCGACGTGATCGAGGACCGCCGCGAGGGGTCGTCGCTCCTCCCCCGCCCCGACCGCGAGGACACGCCCTCCTTCGCGTAGCACCCCGCCCGACCCCGGCCGGCGGCACCGTCGACAGGCACCGACCGTCGACGGAAAGCCGGCGTCGCCGATCTGGGGTTCCGCTAGCCTGCCGCCCCGCCGCGCTCCATCAGTCCGCGGAGGTAAGCGAAGGCGCGCGGGAGCCCCGAGGCCTCGGCCTCCGCCGCCTCGTACTCGAAGGTGATCCAGCCGCCGTAGCCCGCGCGGCGGAGCTGCCCGAGCAGCGCCGGGTAGTCCATCGACGGCTCCTCCCCGCCCGGCCCCACCTTCCAGAACTTCGCGTGGACGTGGATCGCGCGCGGCGCCGCCTCGACGACCGACGGCCAGCCGGCGGGATAGTTCCCCGTGTCGAGGAGGAGCCCGAGCGCGGGCGAGCCCACCTCCTCCAGGATCCGGACGTGCTCCTTGACCGACGGCGTGAAGCCCGCCTCGTTCTCGAGGCCCAGGCGCACGCCGGCGGCCCCAGCGAACGACGCCGCGTCCCGCAGGTTCGCGATCATGTCGTCCCAGCGCTCCGCGGCCGTCCCTTCCGGCCATCCCGCGAAGACGCGGACCATGGGCGCGCCGAGCCGTTCGGCCACCTCGACCCACTGCTTCACCTTCACCACCTCGCTCGCGCGAAGGAAGTCGTCCCGGCGGCCGAAGTCGTTGTGGATCCCGATCCCGATGATGGCAAGCCCCCGGTCCGCCGCCGCGCGGCGCAGCCGGTCGAGATAGGCGGGCCGCGTCTCCGGGAAGTGGACGTCCTGGAACTCGACCCCGGCCACGCCGAGGGCGTCGCCGCAGTGCGCGACGAAGCGGAGCTGGTCCATCGCGCCGGAGGCGAAGGAGCGGTTGTACGAG
>DATBGA010000109.1:0-52362 GCA_036558225.1 Candidatus Methylomirabilota bacterium
CACAAGATCATCTACTCGGCGAGCGTGGCCGCGCGGAACCACGACCGGGCCCGGCAGCGCCCCGACTGGATCGAGCCGACGCTCATGCGGATGATCCTCGACGCCGGACAGTGGACGGCGATCGACTACCTGAAGGCGCACTTGGCCCGGACCGAGTTCTGCGAGAAGGTGCGGACGACGTTCGACCGCTACCAGCTCCTCCTCACGCCCCAGATGCCGGTCGCCGCTTGGCCCGCCGATCCCGGCCCCTTCGAGGGCCTGCCGGATCTGGGCGGCAAGCCCGCGCACTCCATCTTCGACCGCGTGCCGTTCATGTACCCCTTCAACCTCACCGGGTATCCCGCCGCCAACCTGCCGTGCGGCTTCACGCGGGAGAAGCTGCCCGTCGGGCTCCAGATCGTCGGACGCTGGCACCGCGAGGTCGACGTGCTGAGGGCGGCCGCCTGCTTCGAGGCGCTCCAGCCGTGGGCGGCGCAGCGCCCGCCGCTCGACTGAGGAGACGGCCCGCGTCGCGTTGACCGAATCGCCGGATCTCGCATGGGGCCGTGGCGGCCGCGTCGATCGCGCGGCGCGCCTGGCCGGGTCTCGCAGCCGAGGGAGGTCGCGATGCCGCTCACCGATTCGGATACCGTCCCGGTCCGACTCGACCGGCTCGAGCGCGAGGGCCGCCGGTGGAGACGCGTGGCGCTCGGCTCGTGGCTGGCGCTGGCGGCGCTCCTGCTGCTCGGCCAGGCCCCAGCCCGGGCCCCCCGGCTGGCCAGCCCCGCGCGCACGATCGAGGCCGAGCGCTTCGTCCTGCGGGACGCGCGCGGGCGCGCCGGCGCGACGCTCGGCTGGGACGCCGACGACACGCCGCGCCTCGCGCTCCTCGACCCGGCCGGTCGCCCCCGGGCGGTGCTCGCGATCGGCGCCGGCGGGGCACCGGGCCTGACCCTCTTCGACACCGACGGCGTGACAGTCCGCGCGGCCCTGGTCGTGGGCCCCGACGGCGCGCCGGGCTTCGCGCTGTTCGACCCCGCAGGGAAGCCCCGCCTGGCCGCCGCGCTCTTCCACCGGAGTTCCGCGGCCCGCACGGGGGCGCGGGAGCCGGCGCCGGCTCTCGTCGCCTACGACGCGGCCGGTGTGGTGCGCGCGACCTTCGGCATCCGCGGGACCGACGCCGGACTCGAGCTGGCGGACGCCCGGGGCACCGCCCGGACCATTCTCCGCGTCCAGCCGGACGGCACGCCCGACCTCGCGATGCGGGACGGCGAGGGACACAGCCGGGCCGGGCTCTCCGTGCTCGCCGACGGGACCCCAGCCCTGAACCTCAACGGCGCCGACGGGCGACCGCGGGCGACGATGACGATCTCGCCGGGTCGGGGGGCGGCCCTCGCCCTCGCCGACGGGCAGGGCGCCGTGGTGTGGTCGGCGCCGCCATGACGCGGCCGGCGCGCCGGCCGGCCGTCCCCCGCGGTCTCCACCACATCGCCCTGCGGAGCCGGGATCTCCGCGCGACGGAGCGCTTCTACGTGGACGTCCTCGGCCTCCGCGTCGCGTTCCCTCACCGGGGGATGCTCTTCCTGGAGAGCCCGGGCGGCGACGACCTCCTGAACTTCGTGGCGGCCCGCCGGGCGTTCGACGCCGGCGCCGGCGGCCTCGACCATCTCGGGCTCCGCGTGCCCGCCGCGGAATGGCGCGCGACGATGGCGCGACTCGGGCGCGCCGGAGTCAGGATCGAGGGACGCCGGGGACGTGTCGCCGTCTACCTGAAGGACCCGAACGGCTACACCGTCGAGCTGTACCGGGACTGACCGGCGGGCTGGTCAGCCCTTGACGTAGGAGAGCTTCTCGGCGACCTTCCCGTCGCGGACGCGCAGCACGTCGACGCCGCGCACGCGGCCCGCGGAGCCGTCCGCACTCCGCCAGCGGTAGAGCCAGCGCACGACGCACCGCGATCCGCCGGCGAAGATCTCCTCCGTCTCGAACGTCGCGGAGGGATTCTCGCGGAAGAAGCGCTCCCAGAAGCCTCGCACCGCGGCCTGACCCACGTGCCGCTCCCCGTCGGGCGGCGGCCACGTGTTCTCGAAGACGCAGTCCTCGCTCATGGCGGCCATGACGCCGGCCACGTCGTGCCGGCCGAACGCGTCGAGGAAGCGCCGCGCCACCGCCAGCGTCGCGGCCGTCTCGGGGTCGTGGTGCGCTCGCTCGCTCATGGTTGGGTGGTGAGGCGTGGTGGATTCGAACCACCGACTCCCCGCTTAAAAGGCGGGAGCTCTACCTGGCTGAGCTAACGCCTCCCGGCAGCCATTCTGCACAGTCGCCGCGGGCTCGTCAAACTCCCGGGCCCCCCTGCGCGCCACCGCATCCGGGCGCCGCGCCGTCGCCTCGTGCGCTCCCGGCTCGTCGACGATGATTCCGGCGCACCGGCACGCGCGTGCCTGACCTCGTCGGCGGCTCAGAATGCCGCGCGTCGCGGCGGCGAGATCTCGAGCAGGTAGTGCGGCGAGAAGAACAAGGACCACTCACGGTCGGTGACGATCCAGGGATAGACTCTTTCGCCGTCCAGCTCGGAGCGCCGAAACCACCGGCACTCGATGATGCCCTCGAGCCGAGCCTCCTCCGTCGTCGTCACATCGCCCGCCGCGACGGTGCACGCGAGCCAGATCTTGCACATCTTGAACCGGTCCGTGACGATGTCCTCGATCAGCAGGGCGCGGCCGGGCGTGACGCGCACGCCCGTCTCTTCCAGCGTCTCGCGCACGGCCGCGTCGGCGACGGATTCGTGGTCCAGGACGCCACCGCCGGGTCCCGCGAGAAACGTGCCGCCGCCGACATCGCGATAGCGCACCAGCAGGACCCGCTCGTCGCGCACGACGATAGCGCCACCGGCAATTCGGTGAGGCCGCCGCCGGAAGGCGTGGCTACCCAATCACCGCCCTCAGCCGTGCGCCCCGCGCGCGTCCCGGCGCCGCGCGCGCTGGGCGCGCGCCTGGTGATGGAGCACGTACACGCCGGCGCCGATGGTCGTGGCGACGCCGATGAGGGTCGTCGGGCCGGGGACGTCGCCCCAGAACACGTAGCCCCACAGCACGGCCCACCCGATCATGACGTACTCGAACGGGGACACGGTGCTCGCGGGCGCCACGCGGTAGGCCTGGGTCAGGCAGTAGATCCCGACGCCCGAGATGAGCCCGCAGAGCCCCATCCGGAGGAGCGCGCCCCACGGCGGCATCACCCAGCGCCGCACGAGGAAGGCGACGCTCGGATGGAGACCGGCGCTCTCGCCTCCGCCCGACGCGGCCAGTCCGCTCGTCGCTGACACCAGCACGGCGACCAGTGTCGCCGTGAACACGATCATGGCGCCCGAATCCGTGCGCCCGAGGTGCCGCGTGATAGTCTGCGACATCGCGTAGCAGAGCGCCGACAGCACAGCCAGCAGGGCGGCCGGCTCGAAGGCGGCCGCCCCGGGCCGCAGCACCACGAGCACGCCGACCAGGCCGAGCACCACGGCCAACCAGGCCCGCCGGTCGACCGGCTCGCCGAGCACCAGGGCCGAGAGGGTGGTGACGAACAGCGGCGCGGCGAAGGCCACCGACGTGACCGTGGCGAGCGGCAGGGCGGCGATCGCCATGTAGTACGTCGTGAAGGACACGAGCCCCAGGAGCCCGCGCACCGCATGGAGCCACGGCTGCTGGATCGGCAGGGCGGTCGACTGGCGCTCCTGCCAGAGGAGCGACGCGAAGAGCCCGAGCGACACCAGGCTGCGCACGAACACGATCTGGAGGACGGCGTAGTTGCCGCTCAGGCCCTTGATGAGGACGTCCTGGACCGGAAAGACCGACGCCCCGACCAGGATGAAGGCGATGCCCTGGAGCGGGCGGTCGATGCGGGCGGCCGGCGCCGCGGCCGAGGTCACGGGCGCCGGCGGGCTCCGAGCGCCCGCCAGGTCACCATCCTCACCGTCATGCCCGCCTCTCTGAAAAGGTCGCCGGCTGCCGTGCGTATCTTACCGCGCGAGAGTCCACGCACGCGTCTCAAGGGGGAGGCGGATCGCCCCGCGACGCCCCGGAAGCAGGATCGGTGGGCGCGGCCCCCGCGGCGGCGGCGCGCTTGCGGGTCAGCTGACCCCGCCAGCGCGCCCGCATCTCCGCCGGCCGAAGCGACGGCATCCAGCGGCGCGCGGCGGGCAGCTGGAGCAGGAGCACCCACACCACCGCGATCGCCACCGCGTCCCGCCGGTGGAAGTGCAGGCCGCGGACGGTTTCGTGGGTGAGGAACACGTAGGTGGCGAAGCGCGCGCGGGGCCGGCGGCGCCAGACGAGCCACGCCACGTACGGCGCGGCCAGGCCGTACGCCAGGTAGTTCCAGGGCCGCTCCGGGGCGAAGTTGCCGACGCGCAGGCCCGCGAGGCTCAGCCCCTGGAGCACCGGCATCAGGGCAAACCAGGCCGCCAGGGCGACGATGACGCCAGGCCGCGGGCCGCCCGACCAGCCCGGCATCCGCCGCTCGCTGCCTTGACGCTCCGGACGCGGGCGCGCTAGCATCCGGCGAATCGACCGTCGCGCACGCGCGCGGGAGGACCACGATGGCCAAGACGCTCGACGAGGTGGAGCTCCGGGCACTCCTCGACACCCACGCGCCCGCGCCCCGGGCGCCGTCGCCCTACACGGAGAACGCCCGCTACCTGACGTCGCTCGACGGCTTCAACATCATGCATCCCGCCGTCCCGGCCCGCGTGTTCCGCGCCGAGCGCGACCGGGCCATGGCCCCCGGCGCGCCGACCGGCCTGGTGCCGCTCGACCTCTCGACCACGCTCGGGCTGGGCTACCCCGCGACCACGCCGTTCATCCTGTCCCGTTACGCGCGGATCCGGGCGGGGGACACGCTCGCCACGGCGTTCCGCGCGAGCACCGAGCTCTACCACGTCATCCGCGGGTCGGGCACGACCCGGCTCGCCGACGGAGGATCGATCGCCTGGCAGGCGGCCGACACTCTCTGCCTGCCCGGCGGGGGCACAGCCCGCCACGCGGCGGCCGAGGACACCGTGCTCTGGATCACGACCAACGAGCCGCAGCTCCAGTTCGAGGGGCTGGAGCCGCCGGCGCCGGGCCGGGCGCCGATCCAGCCCGCCCTCTACCCGATGACCGAGATCCGGCGTCGGCTGCTCGCCGTCTACCTCGATCCCCGCGGGGCGGCCATGGCCGGCAAGTCCGTGAACCTGGGGAACGCCGCCATCGAGTCGAGCCGCACGACCACGCCTTCGTTCACGCTCGCCCTCAACTCGCTCCTGCCCGGCGAGGCGCAGCGCGGTCACCGTCACAACGCGGTCGCGGTGACGCTCGTCCTCGCGGGAGAGCGCTGCTATTCCCTGATCGACGGGGAGCGCGCGGACTGGGAGCCCCACGCGGTGATGATCACGCCGCCCGCGGCCTTCCACTCCCATCACAACGAGGGGAGCCAGCTCGCGCTCTTCCTGATCGTCCAGGACGGGGGCGTGTACTACCACTGCCGGACGATGGGGTTCAGCTACCAGTAGCCCCGCTCACCCGGGCGAGAGCCGGGCGAGGTCGGGGAACCAGCGCGTCAGGCGCGACGGCTCGACGAGGATGGTCTCGTCGCGGCCGGGTCCGGTCGAGACGAGCGAGATCTCGCACTCGATGAGGTCTTCCAGCCATCGGAGATAGTCGTGGGCGCGCGAGGGCAGGGCCTCCCAGGCGCGGAGCCCCGCGGTCTCGGTGAGCCAGCCCGGGCGCTCCTCGAAGACGGGCTCGAGCTTCGCGACGACCCGCTCCTCGGCCGGCCACTCGTCGAGCGCCGTTCCCTTGTATCGATAGCCCACGCCCACCAGCACCGCGTGGCAGGGGTCGAGCACGTCGAGCTTCGTCACCGCCAGGGTGTCGAGGCCGTTCACGCGGACCGCGTGCCGGAGCAGCGGCGCGTCGAACCACCCGCACCGCCGCGGCCGACCGGTCACCGAGCCGTACTCCTTTCCCCGCGCCCGGATCAGCTCGCCCAGGTCGCCGGTCACCTCCGTCGGGAACGGCCCGCCCCCGACGCGGGTGGCGTACGCCTTGGTGATCCCGAGCACCCCGTTGATCCGACCGGGCGGCACGCCGGTGCCGGGCGCCGCGCCGCCGGCCGTCGCGCTCGTCGCGGTGATGTACGGATAGGTGCCGTGGTCGATGTCGAGCAGCGTGCCCTGCGCGCCCTCGAACAGCACCGACGCGCCGGCCCGCATCCACCGGTGGAGGAGCAAGGTCGTGTCGGCGACGTGCGGACGGAGCCGCTCGACGGCCGCCCGCACGGCGTTCACCACGTCGTTCGCCTCGAAGGGCTCGCGGCCGCAGCCTCGCAGGAGCTGGTTCTTCACGGGGAGCGACGCCGCGAGCTTCTCCCGGAAGTGCGCCTCGTCGAGGAGGTCGCCGACCCGGATCCCGAAGCGCGCCGCCTTGTCCGCGTAGGCCTGCCCCACGCCCTTGCCCGTCGTGCCGATCCGCTCCTGGTCCATCGCCTGGTCGAGCGCCCGATGGTACGGCAGGATCACGTGGGCGGCGTGGGAGAGGTAGAGCTGCTCCACGCCGATCCCCGCCGCCGCCAGGCCGTCCAGCTCCTGGACGAGCGCGATGGGATCGACGACGCAGCCGCACCCGATCACGCTCTTCTTGCCGGGCCGGAGGACGCCCGACGGCACCAGCTGGAGGACGAAGCGCCGGTCCCCCGCGACGATGGTGTGGCCGGCGTTCGGGCCGCCCGAGTAGCGCGCGACGACGTCCACGCAGGGGGCGATCAGGTCGACGACCTTCCCCTTGCCCTCGTCGCCCCACTGGGCGCCCACGATCACGATGTTAGGCAAGGGCGCCTCCGGAAGCGGGCTCGAGGGCGCGGCTCGGCGCGGCCATCAGCGTCGCGAGCGGGCACACGACGTCCGGGCCGCCGGCCGGGTCGACCACCCGCACCTCGCCGCGCGCGAGCCCCGCGTCGTCGATCACCACGGCCCGCGAGGCCCGGATGTCCCGCGCGTAGGCGAGCGACTCCGCGAGCGGCCGGCTCATGATGTCCCGGGCCACCGCCAGCCCCAGCTCGCGCAGGCGGCGGCAGAGGGCGAGCGCCGTGCCCTTGCCCTCCGTGAAGTCGATGACGAAGAACTCCGGCCCGACGACGCGGGGCTCGAGACCCTGCGCCGCGAGCGCGAGCAAGAGACGGTTCACGTCGAACGCGAACCCGGTGGCCGGACAGGGCGTGCCGAAGCGCCCCAGCATCTGGTCGTACCGCCCGCCGCCCACCAGCTCGGCGCCGAAGCCCTCGACGTACCCCTCGAAGCTCACGCCCGAGTAGTAGTCGAAGCCGCGCACCTCGCCGAGGTCGAGCAGAATCGCCCCGCCGAGGCCGTAGGCGGTCAGCAGCCGGTGGACCTCCGCGAGCCCGGCCACCGCCCGCTCCGACCGGGGGTTCTGGACGAGCGCGGCCGCCCGCCGGATCACTTCCGTCCCGCCCTGGAGGCCGGGGAGCGCCAGCACGAGGTCGGCCGTGGCGGCCGGGACGGACAGCTCCCCGACCAGGCGGGTCAGCTCCGCCACGTCCTTGCGTCCAAGGGCCTCCCGCAGGGCGCGCGTCACGTCGCGCTCCACGCCGAGGCTGTCGAGCACCCCGCGCACGAACTCCACGTGTCCGACGTCGATCTGGAAGCGCTCGAACCCCGCGGCCCGGAACGCCTCGATGGTCATGGCGATCATCTCGGCGTCCGCCTCCGGCTTGTCGAGCCCGAGCAGCTCGACGCCCGCCTGGTAGAACTCCCGCATGCGGCCGAGGCGCGGCGCCTCGTGCCGGAACACGTTCGTCCGGTACGCGAGCCGGTAGGGCTTGGGCCGATCACGCAGGCGGGTGGCGGCGATGCGCGCGATCTGCGGCGTCACGTCGGCGCGCAGCGCGAGCATCCGCCCGGTGTCGCGGTCGACGAACTTGAACATCCCCTCCTGGACCGCCTCGTCCGTCCCCAGCGCGAGGACGTCGAAGAACTCGAAGGTCGGCGTCATCACCTCGCGATAGCCCCACAGGCGGAAGACGCCCAGGAGACGCTCCTGGAGGCCCCGGAGACGGGCCGCTTCGTCGGGGAGATAGATCTTCACCCCAGTGGGGAGCTGCGACTGAAGGTTTCGCCGGTCCATAGCGCGCGTGCCCGGGAGCCGGGCAAACCCTCGGAAGTATACGGGAAGGCTCCGCGCAAATCCAGCGACCGCCGCTCGCGGTCGCGTCACCGCCGGTCACGCTGAGGCGGGCGAATGGCGGGGCGGGCGGGCTCGCGCCCGGACCGCTTTCGGCGGCGCCCAGGACGGCTAGGTCCAGCCGGCGTCGACGACGTAGCTCTGCGCCGTGCACCCCGCGCTGTCGTCGGCCGCGAAGAACAGGACCGCGCGGGCGATGTCCTCGGGGACGAGCTTCCGCTTGAGGCACTGGCGGCGGAGGAGCTCGACCTCCGACTCCGGCGTGAGCCAGAGCTTGATCTGCCGCTCGGTCATGATCCAGCCGGGCACGACGCACGTGACGCGGATCCCGTACGGCCCCAGGTCCCGGGCGAGTCCGCGCGTGAGCCCCACCACCGCCGACTTGGCGGCGGTGTAGCCCGGCATGCCGCCCTGGCCGACCATCCAGGATGTGGAGCCCAGGTTCACGATGGCGCCGCCTCCGGCCGCGGCCATGTCCGGGTACACCGCCTGGGCGGCGAAGAACTGGTGGCGCAGGTTGACCGCGAGCCGGTCGTCCCAGTACTCGGGCGTGACGGTCTCGAGCGCGTGGCGCTCGTCGTGGCCCGCGTTGTTGACGAGGACCCGGATCGGGCCGAGCCGCCGGCGCGCCTCGGCGGCGGCGGCCCGGAGCGCCGCGATGTCCCGGAGGTCGCACGGCAGAAAGAGCGGCCGGTCACGGCCGGCGGCCGCGATCGCGTCGCCCAGGCGCCCCGCCGCCGCGTGGTCGATGTCGAGGAAGGCGACGCGCGACTCCTGGGCGCAGAAGTGCTCCACGATGGAAGCGCCGATGCCGCTCGCGCCGCCGGTCACCAGGACCACGCGGTCGCGCAAGCTCGGGTACGTCGCGTACGTCATGGAGGCCTCCTTCGGACGGCGAGAGTGGTCGGGGGCGAGCCGAGATCCACGCTAGCACACGCTGGCTGGCTTGCCCGGACCTCGCGCGACCCGGTATCCTCGCCCGGCATGGACCGGATCACGCTCCGGAGCGGCCCGCTCGGCGTCACCCTCGCGCCCTCGGTGGGCGGCGCGATCATGCGGGCCTGGGTCGACGGCCCGGGGCCGGCCATCGAGCTGCTCCGCCCCGCGCCCGACGCGGCGCTCGCTGGGCGCGACCCCTGGGCCATGGGGTGCTTTCCGCTGGTCCCCTGGTCGAACCGGATCCGCGACGGCCGCTTCGGCTTCGGCCGGCAGGCGGTCGCCCTGCCGCCGAACCGCCCGCCGGATCCGCACACGATTCACGGTCACGGCTTCCAGACCCCGTGGACCGTCGTGGACACCGGGCCGGCGCAGACCGTCCTCGAGTACTTCCACCGGCCCGGCCCGTGGCCATGGGCCTATCGCGCCCGGCAGCGGGTCGCCGTGACGCCGGCCCGCCTCGAGCTCGAGCTGACGCTCGCGAACGAGGGCGACACGCCAATGCCCGCCGGACTGGGCTGGCACCCCTACTTTCCGAGGACCCCGGAAACCAGCCTCACGGCGCGCGTCCGCGGGCTCTGGCTGACCGACGCCGACGTCCTGCCCGTCGAGTGCGTCGTGCCGCCGCCGGACCGGGACCCGGGACGGGGCCTGACGGTCGACCGCGTCGCGCTCGACAACGCGTTCGTCGGCTGGGACGGCCAGGCGGTGGTGACGTGGCCCGAGCGGGGCGCCCGCCTGCGGCTCGCGACGCGCGGGCCGCTCGGCACCCTGGTCGTCTACACGCCACCGGGACAGCCGTTCTTCTGCGCCGAGCCCGTGAGCCATATCACCGACGCCTTCAACCTCGCCGCCGCCGGCCGCCCCGACACGGGCATGCTGACGCTCGGTCCAGGAGAGTCCGCGACGGCCACGCTCACCCTCACCCCCGAGGTCGCGTGACCCCGGCGGCGGGACGGCGGCGCGACGGGGGCGCCGGCGCGTGAGCGACGTCAGCTGCGTGCTGCCGGCCCGAGCGCTCCTCGGGGAGGGGCCGCTCTGGGACGCGGAGGACCGCGCCCTCTACTGGGTCGACATCAAGGGCTGCATGGTGCACCGATTCGATCCCGCCACCGGGCGCGACGCGCAATGGCCGATGCCCGAGGTCGTCGGCTGCCTCGCCCGGCGCGCGGCCGGCGGCCTCGTAGTGGCGCTGCGCTCGGGGTTCCATTTCCTGGATCTCGACACCGGCGCGATCCAGGCCGTCGCTACGCCCGAGGAGGACCGGCCGGAGAACCGCTTCAACGACGGCAAGCCCGATCGGCGCGGCCGGTTCTGGGCCGGCAGCATGCACGATCCCGAGACCGCGCCCACCGGCGCGCTGTACCGGCTCGATCCCGACGGGGCGTGCCACCGGATGGTCGACGGCGTCGTCATCTCCAACGCGCTCTGCTGGAGCCCCGACGGGCGGACCATGTACCACGCCGACACGTCCCGGCGGGTCGTGTGGGCGTGGGACTCCGACCCGGATCGCGGCGAGATCGCCAACCGGCGTGTCTTCGTGAAGCTCTCGGGCAAGGAGGGGGCGCCGGACGGTGCCACCGTCGATGCCGAGGGGTTCGTGTGGCTCGCGCACTGGGGGGGCTGGCAGGTGACGCGCCACGATCCCACGGGCCGCATGGAGCGCGTCGTCCGGCTGCCGGTCGAGCGGCCCTCGTGCCCGGCCTTCGGCGGGCCGGATCTCGCGACGCTGTTCGTGACGTCGGCCTCGATCGGGCTCTCGGCGGAGGCGCTCGCCGCGCAGCCGTACGCGGGCGGCATCCTCGCCTTCGAGCCGGGCGTGCGGGGCCTGCCGGAGGCCCGATTCCTCGGCTGACACCGACCTCTTCCAGACCTGGAGGCTCAGATGACAGGAATCGCGACGCCGCGCGGGGCCAGCCCCGCGGACACCGCGCACAGCCCGGCGGCCACGTCGCGGACGCGGCGACGCGCAGGCCAATCGCGCCGCGGGCGCGATGCGCGTGTGGATCCCCCGAGCTACAATCTGACGGCGATAACTCTCGTGACCGCCATCCTTGCCCTCGTGACCGGGAGGAGACGCGCGTGACCCGCATGGACCGGATGCAGCTCGGACTCATGCTCCCGATCGGCGTCGGATCGCTCGGAGCCGGCCGGCCCGTCCGCTGGGCGGACCTCCGCGAGATGGCCCGCACGGCGGAGGCGGTCGGCGTGGACACGCTGTTCCTGCCCGATCATCTCCTGTTCCGGAAGTCGCCGCCGGACAACCTCATGCAGGTCAACATGCCGGAGGGAAAGGTCCGCGGCATCTGGGAGGCGTGGACGATCCTCGCCGCCCTGGCCGAGGCGACGAGCCGCGTCCATCTCGGCCCGCTGGTGGCGTGCACCGGATTCCGGAACCCCGCGATCCTCGCGAAGATGGCGGACACGCTCGACGAGGTCTCGGACGGGCGCGTCGTCCTCGGGCTCGGCGCCGGCTGGCACGAGCCGGAGTACCACGCCTTCGGCATCCCCTACGACCACCGCGTGGGGCGGTTCGAGGAGGCGCTCGCGATCATCGTGCCGCTCCTCCGGGAGGGCCGGGTCGACTTCGAGGGGCAGTACTACCAGGCGCGGGACTGCGTTCTCGCCCCGCGCGGCCCGCGGCCCGGAGGCCCGCCGATCCTGATCGGGGCTCAGCGCCCCCGCATGCTGGCGCTCGCCGCCCGCTACGCCGATCTGTACGACGCCGACTACCATCTGGTCGCCACCGACGTGAGCAGCCGGTTCGAGGCGCTCGACCGCGCCTGCGCCGAGGCGAAGCGCGAGCCCAAGACCATCACGCACGCGGCGGGCACGCGCGTGGCCCTCGTGCGGCCCGGCGATCCGCGACCGGGCGTGGCCGACGTGACGGCGCCGCCGGGCGTCTCGGTCTTCGAGCTCGGCGGCATGCGCCAGATGGCCCGCGTTGGGACGCCCGACGAGGTCCTGGCGCACGTGCGGACCTTCCAGGCGGTCGGGGTCCAGCACCTGACGCTGAGCCTCGTGCACCCGCCGGGCCCGAAAGGGATCGAGATGCTCGCTCCGGTCGTCGAGGGCCTCCGGCGCTGAGACGCGCGCGCCGCGGCCCAAGGCCGCGCGGGGAACGGAAGGCCCGAGCCCCGTCGAGGGCACACCGGTTCCAATCCGGGGCGTCCGGGGGTGGCGACCCGGCATCCGTCTCCGTCCGATGCCAATCGCGCGTCTGAGCCCCGTGGCGGGAGGTCGCCGGGTGAGGGCCGGACTCCCGGCCCCGACCGCGTCCAGGGGGCCCGCTCCGGAATGGTGATGCCGAGTCGAGCGCCGTCGGCGACCGGCGCCGCGGGGATGGCGCCATCCGCGAGGCGCTGGTCTCCCCGGGCCTGGCTTCCCGTAGCGGCGCTTCTCGGCCTGGGCGCGGCGGTCCGGGCGCTCGGTTTCGTCGGTCCCCGCTTCTGGTCCGCCTCCGGGGACGACGTTCGACTCGCCGTCCAGGCGCTGGGGATCCTCCACGGGACGCTGCCGGTGGACTACCTCGGTGTCGAGTATACGGGCGCCACCCCCGCCTACCCGCTGGCGGCGTGGTTCGCGCTGGCGGGCTCCTCGACGCTAGCGCTGGACCTGTTCGCCTACGGCGTCGGGCTGGCCATCCTCTGGACCGGGTATCGTCTCGCGCGCCGGCTCCTGTCGGAGCTCGCCGTCCTCCTGGCCTTGGTCGTGCTGGCGATACCACCGCTGATTCTCTGGAAGTGGAGCCTTGCGGGAAGCCTGGACTACCCCTTCCTGCTGCTCCTGGGCAATGTCGTGCTCCTGCTGACCCACGCGCTCTTCTTCCAGGGCTCGGGGCGTGCCGGCACGCTGCTCGTCCTCGGGCTGGTCTCGGGGCTGGCGCTCTGGACGCACGGACTCTCGGTCGTCTACGTGGCGCCGGCGATCGTCCTCGGCGTTCGAACCGGCCTCGCCTTCCGGCCGCGGGCGTGTCTGTTCGCGATCGGCGCGCTCGCGGGCGGGCTGCCCGCGCTCGTGTACGAGCTCCAGCACTTCCCCTCGACGAGGTTCACGATCCAGGCGGCCGGCAGCATGACACCCCTCACGCTCGGCGCCCGGGCCCGGATCGTGTTCGGGAGCTTCCTGCCGGGGCTCCTCGGCGTCGATCAGGTCGACCTCCGGCCGTCGATCACGAGCCTGGCCGCGGTGGTGCTCCTGGCGCTCGGCGCGATCGCGGTCGTCCGGGCCGTGGTCCGGGACCGGGCCGATATCGCCTGGCTCGTGGGGCTCGGCGCCGAGCGCGGCGGTGGATCGGCGCTGCTCTGGCTCCTGGCCCTGTCGCTCCTCTCCCTGCTCCTGTTTACCCAGCGCGGCGTTCATGGGGCCCAGTACCTCCTACCCCTGTACGCAATCCTCCCGTGCTGGATCGGGGACGCCCTCTGCTGGCTCTGGGGCCGGCGGCGCGCTCTCGCCGTCGCGGCGCTGAGCGCGTTCGTTTGGGTCCAGTGCCTCGCCATCTGGACCGTGTTCATGCGGGCCTCGCCGGACGAGCGAGCGCGGTGGGCGCCGCTCCTGCACAAGGTCGCGCCGCTCCGGGACTGGCTGGACGCGCGGGGGATCGACCGCGTGTACTGGCAAGCGCTCTCGCCGACGTCGTTCCAGCTCGGCTATCTGGCCGGCGGCCGGGTCGTGGCGGCCGATCTCTGGTCGGAGCGGGTGTCTCCCCACAGCCATCTGGTCGATGCGGCGCCGGACCCGCCCATCGTGGTGGACCCGCCCCGCGCCGAGGCCCTGGCCGACAGTCTGCGCGCCCTCGGGATGGAGCCTGGAGCCGCCACCGTGGGCTCGTTCGCGGTCTTCCGGCCGAAGGCCGCCGTGCCGATGGGCTTTGCACCGATCTCCCCCGGAGGATGGACGGTCACGGCGAGCCAGAATCCCGAGATCGCCGGCTTGCTGGTGGACCGCGACGCCACGACCGGGTGGAGCACCCGGGCGCCGCAGGTCCCGGGTCAGTGGCTGGCCGTGGACCTGGGCTCGACCCAGGACGTGGCTCGGATCGATCTGCTCGCCCTCGACTGGACCGAGGTGCCGGCCGGGTTCCGGGTGGAAGCCTCTCGTGATGGGACGACCTGGTCCACCGTGGCGTCGGCGCCCCGGTACTGGGGCCCGCTGTTCTTCTCCGAGCGCCACGCGTTCCTCAAGGTCCAGCGCGGCCGCCTGCAGACGATCTTCCCGGCGGTCCCGGCGCGATTCATCCGGATCCTCCAGACGGGACAGGGTCCCCACGAATGGGCGGCCCGCGAGCTGTTCGTGTACCGGCCGGCCCCGCCAAGCCCGGAGGTCAAGGGCTCCGAGATCCTGGCCGCGCTGCGCCGGGAAGGCGTGACGGTCGTGCACGCGAACCCGTGGCTCTCGGCCGTGGTGCGGATCGAGTCGGGATGGCGAATCGCGACGACCGAGTGGAACGAGCTGGTGAACTCGTACGGGCGCCTGGGCGCACCGTCGGGGTTCATCGTCTTCCGGGCGGGGGCCGGCCACGCCGTTCTCGCCGGGTCGGACGCCGACCTGCCCGAGATCCGCGAGATGCTGGCGTCTCGCTGGGCCTCAGTCCGCGAATCGGGCGTCGGGCCGTATCGACTCCTGGTGCTCCCGGATCCGGACGCGCCCCGGCGGCCGATGTCGAGCAAGGGGTGGATGGCGACGGCCAGCGAGAACGACGCCGAGAGCCGGCTCGCCATCGACGGGCATTCACGTACGCGGTGGGTGTCCCGGAGCCCGACGGGACCCGGGTTGAGCTTCGCGGTGGACCTGGGGACGGTGCGCCGAGTGCACGCCGTCCGGCTCCGGCCGGCCTCGGTGGACCTCCGGCTCGAGGGCTCCCTGGATGGGGCGGAGTGGACCCCCATCGAGCCGGTCCACTGGGCGGGGCCACTCTTCTGGACCGGGTGGGAACTCCTGCGCGCGGGCGAGCACCGCTGGGCCGTCTCCTTCTCGCCGGTCGATCTACGATACCTGCGCCTGACACCACGGCAGGCCGCCACCGATCCGTGGACGATCCAGGAGCTCCGGATCTTCGACTGACCGCGGGGGCGGCCGCGCGGCCGCGGGTAGATCCCGCGAGCTGCCTACAGGCGCACGAGGCGGGCCGAGCGGATCGACGGCAGCGCGCGCAGCTCGGCCAGCACGGCGTCCGGAGCCGGCGAGTCCAGGCTCAGGACCGACACCGCGCGGCCGCCAGGCCGCTGGCGTCCGAGCTGCATCCCCGCGATGTTGATCCCGTGCGCGCCGAACAGGGTCCCGATCCGTCCGATGACGCCCGGGACGTCGTCGTTCGAGAGCACGACCATCCAGCCCGCCGCGTGCGCCTCCAGGTCGAAGCCGTCCACCTGGACGATCCGGGGCTCGTGGCGGTGGAAGAGCGTCCCGGCCACTTGCCACTGGCCCCGGTCGGTCGTGAGCTCGGCGCTCAGGAGGCTGGCGAAGTGCTCGCTCACCGGCGTCTTCGACTCGACGACACGCAGGCCCCGTTGGCGCGCGAGGTACGGCGCGTTCACGTCCGTCACGTTCTCCTCGAGAATCACGCCCAGGAGGCCCCGCAGGAAGGTGACGGTGAGCGGCTGGGTCGCGTGACCCGCGATGTCGCCCGCGTAGGTGAGCCGCGCTTCGGCCATCCGACCCTCGGCGAGCTGGCCGACGAACGAGCCGAGCTTCACGGCGAGCTCGAGATAGGGCGAGAGCTCCCGGAGAAGCTCGGCGTCCACGCTGGGCGCGTTGACCGCGTGGCGGACCACGTCGCGGAGCAGGAGGTCGGCCACCTGCTGCGCGACGGCCACCGCGACCTGCGTCTGCGCCTCCTCCGTCGAGGCGCCGAGGTGCGGCGTCACGACGACCGGGTCCAGGTCGAGGAGGGGCGAGCCCCAGGGCGGCTCCCGCTCGAAGACGTCGAGGCCCGCGCCAGCGACGTGCCCCGATCGGACGGCGGCTGCCAGCGCCGCCTCGTCGACGATGCCGCCGCGGGCGCAGTTGACGAGGCGCACGCCCGGCCTCGTCCGCGCGAGCTCGGCGGCGCCGATCAGGCCGCGGGTCTCCTTCGTCAGGGGAATGTGGACGGAGATGAAGTCCGACCGGCGGAGGAGCGCGTCGAGGTCGACCAGCTCGACGCCGACCCGCTCCGCCACCTCGGTGCCGAGGTACGGGTCGTAGGCGACGACCGTCATCTGGAAGCCCTGCGCCCGGCGCGCGACCTCCGTGCCGATGCGCCCGAGCCCGACGATGCCGAGCGTCTTGCCGTACACTTCCGCGCCCAGGAAGCGCTCGCGCTCCCACTTCCCGCCGCGGAGATGGGCGTGGGCCTGCGGGAGCTTCCGCGCGACGGCCAGCAGGAGGGCCATCGTGTGCTCGGCCGCGGCGATCGTGTTGCCGCCGGGGGTGTTCATGCAGACGATGCCGCGCCGCGTGGCGGCGTCCACGTCGACGTTGTCGAGGCCGACCCCGGCGCGCCCGATCACCCGGAGGGCGGTCGCGGCGTCGATCACCTCCGCCGTGACCCGGGTCGCGCTCCGGACCACGAGGCCATGGTAGGGGCCGACCCGCCGGGCCAGCTCCTCGGGCGGGAGCGTCGGGACCACGTCGACCAGCAGGCCCTCGCCGCGAAGCGTGTCGATCCCGATCTCCTGGAGCGAGTCGGTGACGAGCACCCGCTTGGCGGCCGGGTCCGCCACGCTCGGGGTCAGCCTTCCTTCGTGAAGATCCGCTGCGCGGCGGCCACCGCGGCGCCGAGCTCCACCGGCACCCCCAGGCGGACGAGGACGCGCTCGAGCGACGCCAGTCCCACGATCAGGTCGGACTCGTCGACCCAGCCGAGGTGGGCCAGCCGGAAAAGCCTGCCCTTCATCTCGCCCTGCCCGCCCGCGATGGTGATGTTGTCGTCCGAGCCGTACGCCCGCACGACCGCCTCGCCGTCGATGCCGGGGGGCGGGACGATGGCCGTCACGGCCGGGCTCGGCGTCGCCCGGGCGAAAAGCGCGAGCCCGAGCGCCTCGGCGCCCGCCCGCGCCGCGCGCGCGAGCCGGTCGTGGCGGCGGTAGACCTCCACGAGGCCCTCCGCCCGGAGGAGGCCCAGGGCCACGTCGAGCCCCGCCAGGAGCGACACCGCGGGGGTGAACTGGCCCTGGTTCTTCGTCTGCCAGCCGCGCTCGGTGGGAAGGTCCCAGTAGAAGCGGGGGCAGCGGGCCTCGGCAGCCGCGCGCCAGGCGCGGTCGTTCAGGGCCACGAACGCGAGGCCCGGCGGGCACATCAGCCCCTTCTGCGAGCCCGCGACCACCGCGTCGATGCCCCAGGCGTCCATCGGGCACGGCACGACCCCGAGCGAGGAGACCGTGTCGACGACGCAGAGCGTGCCGGTCCGCCGGGTGAGGGCGGCGTAGGCCTCGACGTCCTCGAGCACGCCGGTCGACGTCTCGCTCTGGGTCACGAAGAGGGCCCGCGCCCTGGGGTGCGCGGCGAGAGCGGACGCCACGCGCTCGGGCGCCACCGTCTCGCCGTACGGCGCGTCGAGGGTGTGGACGGCGAGGCCGAACGCCCGCGCGATGCGGGTCCAGCGCTCGCCGAACTTCCCGCACTGGACGACCAGCACCTCGTCGCCCGGCGAGCACAGGTTGACGACGGCCGCCTCGAGCGCGCCCGTGCCCGAGGCCGCGAGGACGATCACCTCGCCTCGCGTCCCGATCAACTCGGCGAGACCCGCGCGGACCCGGCCGAAGAGCGCCTCGAACTGGGGCGTGCGGTGATGGAGGATCGGCTGGGCGATCGCCTGGAGGACCTCCGGGGGAATCGGGGTCGGTCCCGGCGCGAGCAGGTGGTACTTCTTCATCCTTTGGCTCCTTCGGCTAGCGGTTCCGCGACCAGATGAAGCCCACTATAGCGAGGATCACGAGACTCGTCAGGAAAACCTCGATCGGGCACCCAGGGACAGTGAGTCTTTCCTTCCGAGGGAGCTCGGGAATGCCCAGCCGGAGCCAGTCGACCAAGGAGCCCGACGACGGCCCCGGGCCTACCCGATGAAGTGGTAGGGTCCCCTGAAGATGCCGCGCTCCGTGACGATCGCGGTGATGAGCGCGGCCGGGGTGACGTCGAAGGCCGGATTCCGGGCCGGCGACGCCGCCGGCGTAGTGCGCCGGCCCGCGAACTCCTGAACCTCGCGGGGATCGCGCTCCTCGATGGGGATGGCGGAGCCGTCGGGAATCCCGGTATCGATGGTCGAGAAGGGCGCGGCAACATAGAAGGGGATGCCGTGGTGGCGCGCCAGCACCGCCACGCCGTAGGTCCCGATCTTGTTCGCGGTGTCTCCGTTGCGGGCGATCCGGTCGGCGCCCACCACGACGAGATCCACCTCGCCGCGGCCCATGGTCGCGGCGGCGGCGACGTCCGCGATGACCGCGTGGGGGATGCCCTCGCGGGCCAGCTCCCACGCGGTGAGCCGGGCCCCCTGGAGGACCGGCCGCGTCTCGTCGACCCAGACGAAGGGCCGCCGCCCGGCCTCGACGGCGCCGCGCACCACGCCGAGTGCCGTCCCGTAGCCCCCCGTCGCGAGCCCCCCCGCGTTGCAATGGGTCAGGATCCGCGCGCCCTCGGGGACGAGAGCCGCCCCGTACGCGCCCAGCCGTCGGTTCGCCGCCACGTCCTCCTCGAGGATCCGCTCCGCCTCGCTCACCAGGCTCGCGCGGAGCTCCGCGGCCGGCAGGGCGTGCCGGCTCTCGGCGTGTCGTCGCATGCGGTCGAGCGCCCAGAAGAGGTTGATCGCGGTCGGGCGGGTCGCGGCGAGCCCGGCGATGGCCGGCTCGAGATCCCGGACGAGCGCGTCGCCGTCACGCGCCGAGCTGCCGAGCGTCGCCAGGGCGACCCCGAAGGCGGCCGCCACGCCGATCGCCGGCGCGCCGCGGACGGCCAGGGTGCGGATGGCGTCGGCCACGTCGGGCCAGGTCCGGCACTCGAAGTACACCTCGTCCCCGGGCAGGCGCCGCTGGTCCAGCAGCACGAGCCGGTCGTGCCGCCAGGCAACGGGGGTGACCGCGAGCGCCGGCTCGCCCACTAGATCGGGCGCGCGGCGGGGCGGACCGGGAGCGCGCCTCCGGGCATCGCCAGCCGAGCGGCCAACTCGACGGGGGCGAGCCCCACCACCCGCACGACCTTGGTCCGCGACGCGTGGCCGCGGACGATCTCGACCCGGGAGCGGGCGGCACCGAGCCGCTCGGCGAGCAGCCCCCGGACGGCCTCGTTGGCGGCGCCGTCCGCGGGCGGTGCGGCCACGCGCACGCGTAGGTGCCGGCCCTGCCAGCCGACGATCTCGTCGCGGCCGGAGCGAGGGCGCACCTCGACAGTCAGGTGCGCCTCAGGACGCGACATCGCCCTCCGCCAGCGCCTGCTCCGCGAGACGCTTGTGCGCGGCGAGCGTGCTCATGATCTCCTCGCCCAGCTGCCGGCGGAGCCGCCGGAGCCCCCCGACTTCGGCCGTCAGCTTCGCGTGCTCCTCCCGGGTGTCCTGCATGACCTTCTCGGCCCGGAGGTGCGCCTCGCGAAGGATCAGCTCGGCCTCGCGCCGGGAGTTCTCCTTGAACTCCTCGGCAATCTTCTGCGTCGTGACGAGGGTCTCCTGGAGGGTCCGCTCCCGCCCCTCGACGCCCCGGGACTTCTCCTCCATGGCGACCAGCTGCTCCTTGAGGAGCGAGTTCTCACGGGTCAGCTCCTCGACGTCGTCCGCCATCTCCTCCAGGAACGCGTCGACCTCCTGGGGGTCGAATCCCCGGAAGAGCCGGACTGCGAACTGCTGCTGCCGGATGTCGGTCGCGGTCATGCGCATCGGAGTCCCTCCTGAGCCTCCGCGTCTACCCGAGCCGGTAGGCCGTCTTCACGAGCACCGGGACCAGGAACCACTGGAGGAAGTAAATGCCGAGGATGACGACGAGCGGCGAGAAGTCGATCGCGGTGTACGGAAGGCGGCGCCGGATCGGTCGGAGCACGGGCTCGGTCACCTGGTGCAGGAATCGAACGATCGGGTTCCAGGGATCCGGATTCACCCAGGACAGGAGCGCCCGGATGACGATGATCCACATGTACGCATACAGGACGTAGTCGACGAGCTTCGCGACCGCGAGCAGGAAGTCGCCCAGCACGTACACGGCGCCCCTAGTGCCCCTGGCCCAGCTCGCGCGACCGGTGTGTCGCGCGCTCGACCGCGTCGATCAGGGTGCGCCGCAGGCCCCCGATCTCCAGCGTGTGGATGCCGGCGATCGTGGTCCCGCCCGGGGAGCTGACCATGTCCTTGAGCTGGCCGGGGTGCATGCCGGTGTCGATCAGGAGCCGCGCGGACCCCAACACCGTCTGCATCGCCAGCGTCATCGCCGTCTTGCGGTCCAGGCCGACTCTGACCCCGCCGTCGGCGAGCGCCTCGACCACCAGCGCGATGTAAGCGGGGCCGGAGCCGGAGAGCCCCGTCACGGCGTCCATCATCTCCTCGTCCAGGATCACGACGCGGCCGACGGCCTCGAAGATCTGGCGGGCCGTGTCCAGGTCGCCCTCCTCGAGCCCGGCGGCGCGCGCGATCGCGGTGGCGCCCTCCAGCACGAGCGCGGGCGTGTTCGGCATGACCCGGATCATCCGGGTGCCGGGCGGCAGGTGGCGGCGGATCTCGCCGGTGGAGACGCCGGCCGCCACCGAGATCAGGAGCTTCCCCGGCGTGACGGGCGCGACCTCGTCCAGCACCGCGCCGAGGGTCTGCGGCTTGACGGCCAGGATGACGACGTCGGCCCGCCGCACGAGCGTCACGTTATCCGGGACGGGGACGATGCCGTAGAGCCGCTTCAGCTCCTCGAGCCGATCGGCCCGGACGTCCGCCATCAAAAGGTGCCCGACGGGCATGAGGCCCGTCTTCGTGAGGCCGCGGACGAGGGCCTCGCCCATGTTGCCCCCGCCCACGAATCCGACCCGCTTGTCCCGGACCGACACCGTCAGTCTCCCCGACCGAGCGCGACGTCAGAGCGCCAGCCGTTCACGGTTCAGCCTCCCCGGGGCCCGAAGATCGCGGTCCCCACCCGCACGATCGTCGCCCCCTCCTCGACCCCCACCTCGAAGTCGCCGCTCATCCCCATCGACAGCTCCGTGAGCTCGGCGCCCAGCCCCCAGCCGCGCGCGCCGTCGAGTAGCTTCCGCATCTCCCGGTAGTGCGGGCGCGAATCCTCGGGATCCGTGGGCAGGGGCGGGATCGTCATGAGCCCGCGCAGCCGGAGACCGGGGAGCGCCGCCATGGCCTCCAGCGCGGGCCGAAGACCGTCGGTGGAGACGCCCCCCTTCTGCGGCTCGTCGCCGATGTTGACTTGAACCAGCACGTCGACCCGGCGCCCCGCCTCGGTCGCCCGGCGCGAAAGCGCCTCCGCCAGCGGCAAGCGATCGACCGAGTGGATCAGGTCGAAGCAGTCGAGGGCGTCCCGGACCTTGTTGGTCTGGAGGTGCCCGATCAGGTGCCACGGACACGGCCGGCCGAGCACGGCGATCTTCTCCCGCGCTTCCTGCACGCGATTCTCCCCGAGAGCGGGAACCCCTGCCGCGATCGCCGCGCGGATGCCCTCGACGTCGATCGTCTTGGAGACGGCGACCAGCAGCACGGCGTCCTCGCGACGTCCGGCCCGGCGGGCCGCGTCGGCGATCCGCTCCCGCACCCTGGCGAGATTTGCACGAATATCGGCCTGGGGCATGCGCTCCGGTATTGTAGCGGGTTCGCTTCCGCGACGCCACGCCGCCTCGCGCGGCCCGGCCCTAGTCGAGCACGGCGAGCGTCGCGAGGCGGCCCGCGAGCCCCTCCTTCCGGTACGAGAAGAAGAGGTCCCGGCGGCAGCCGGTGCAGAGCCGAGGGCAGAGGATCGCGTCACGGGACACGCCCGCCGCCGCCAGCTGGTCGGCGTTGGCCGCCCAGAGATCCAGCCACCAGCGCTCTCGATGACCGTGGCCTCGGGGCGAGACCGGGCTCACCCACCGCTCCCACGCCGAGGGGAACGCCCGGCGCAGGGGGCCGACGACGGGCTCGTCGACCTCGTAGCAGCAGGGGCCGATGGAGGGCCCGATCGCGGCCCGGAGCCGATCCGGACGCGCGCCCGCGCGCTCGACCAGCGCCGCGACGAGCCACCCCGCGACGCCCTGCACGGTGCCGCGCCACCCCGCATGCGCCATCCCGAGGGCCGGACCCTCAGAGTCGGCGACGATCAGAGGGACGCAGTCGGCCGTGAAGACGGCCAGTGGCCGCCCGCGGCGGCGCGTGAACAAGGCGTCGCCGGTGCCGACCAAGCCGCCCGCGCCCGCGACGTCCGCGTCGAGGCAGACGTGTCCGTGGACCTGCCGCGCGTACCCGACACGGCCCGCCTCCAGGTCGAGGGCGTCGAGCGCCGGCCACCGCCGGTCACCGCCGAACGGGCCTGACGGCGCCGAGACGGCGTCGAAGCTCCCCTGGTGGCGCGTGGTGAAAGCGTGCCGGACGCCGGCCGTCGCGAGCGCGGGCAGCGCGGCGTGCGTGGGCGGCTCCCCGTGCCAACTCACCATCCGTCGATCCCGACCGCCCGCCCGCGGCAGCCCGCGGCGATCGGCTCGCCAAGCGTCAGTCGGCCTGACGCCGGAGGAAGGCGGGGATGTCGAGGTCGTCCGTCATCTGATCGAGCCCGTCCGCCCGCACGCCGTCCGCGCGGGGACGCCGCCACGGAGAGGGCCGATCGCCCCCACGGTACGCCTTGAGGTCGACGGTTCGCGCGCCCGGGGCCGCTCCCGCGCCCGCCGCCGACGCGATCGGCTGCATGGCGCCGCGCGCGTCGTCGAACCCGGTGGCGATGACGGTGACGCGGATCTCGTCCCCGAGGCCCTCGTCGACCACGGCGCCGACGATGATGTTGGCGTCGCCCTCGGCCGCCTCCGCCACCGTGCTGGCCGCCTCGTTCACCTCGTGGAGCGTGAGGTCCAAGCCGCCCGTGATGTTGATCAGGACCCCGCGCGCGCCCTGGATGGACGTCTCCTCGAGGAGCGGGCTCGCGATCGCCTTCTGGGCCGCGTCGACCGCGCGATGCTCGCCCTTGCCGATGCCGGTGCCCATGAGCGCCATGCCCATGCCGGACATGATCGTGCGCACGTCGGCGAAGTCGAGGTTGATGAGCCCCGGCACGAGGATGAGGTCCGAGATCCCCTGGACCGCCTGCTGGAGGACGGAGTCGGCGACCTTGAACGCCTCCTGCAGCGACGTGCCCTTCTCGACGACGGTGAGGAGACGCTGGTTCGGGATCGTGAGCAGCGTGTCGACGATCCCCCGGAGCTCCTGGATGCCGGCCTCCGCCTGCCGCATGCGCCGGGGCCCCTCGAACTGGAACGGCTTCGTGACGCAGGCAACCGTGAGCGCGCCGAGCTCCTTGGCGATCGCGGCGACAACGGGCGCCGCGCCGGTGCCGGTGCCGCCGCCCATGCCGGCGGTGATGAAGACCATGTCCGCGCCGGCGAGGGTCTGCTGGAGCACCTCGCGGTCCTCGCCAGCGGCGCGGCGTCCGACCTCAGGGTCGGACCCGGCGCCGAGCCCGCCGGTGAGCTTGGTGCCGAGCTGGATCTTGATCTGGGCGGGAGAGGCGCGGAGAGCCTGGGCGTCGGTGTTGGCGACCGCGAACGTCACGCCGGTGAAGCGCGAGCTGATCATCCGGTTCACGGCGTTCGACCCGCCGCCTCCGAGCCCGACCACCCGGATCTTCGCCGCGAGCTCCCGATCCTCTTCCTCGAGCCGGAAGATCAGCTCCTCCCGCATCGTGTCCTCTCTCCCTTTCGGCCGACGTTCCCCGACGGCCGGATCTTGCCTTCGCTTGCGACGTCCCCGCCCCATCAGAAGATCTCCCGGAGCCACTCGCGCACGCGGCGCGCCGTCCGCCCCACGCCGGGCCAGCCCTCGCTCATTCCGGGCAGCCGGCCCGCGGCGGCCATCGGGCGGTCCCGACGGGCGCCGGTGAGGACCAACCCCACCCCGGTCGCGAACGCCGGGTTCTCGACCTGCTCGTACAGCCCGCCGACCCACTTCGGAATGCCGCGCCGGACCGGCAGGTCCAGGATCGTCTCCGCCAGCTCCGGGACCCCCTCCATGATCGTCGCCCCGCCCGTGACCACCGCGCCCGCGGTGGCCGCGTCGTCGAGCCCCGCCTGGCTCACGCCGCGGGCCACGAGCGTCAGGATCTCCTCGACCCGCGCCTGGACGATGCGCGCCAGGGTCTGCCGCGACAGCACCCGAGGCTTGCGGCCGCCGATCGAGGGCACCTCGACCGTCTCGTCCTCGAGGACGAGGCTCGCCTGGGCGCACCCGTAGAGCTTCTTGAGCTCCTCCGCCGACGGCGGGGGCGTCCGGAGGCCCACGGCGATGTCGTTCGAGATGTGGTCGCCGCCGAGCGGGATCACCGTGGTGTGCCACACCGCGCCGTCGCGGAACAGCGCCACGTCCGTCGTTCCCCCGCCGACGTCGATCAGGAGAACGCCCAGCTCCCGCTCGTCCGGCGTGAGCACCGACTCGCCGGAGGCGAGCGCCTGCAGGACCACGTCCTCCACGGTCAGGCCGGCGCGGTTGACGCTCCGCACGACGTTCTGGACCGCGGTCGCCGCGCCCGCCACGAGGTGCACCGAGACCCCGAGCCGGCTTCCGAGCATCCCGATCGGCTCCCGGACGCCGTCCTGATCGTCGACGGTGAAGCCCTGCGTGAGCGCGTGGAGGATCTCGCGGTCGGGCGGCAGGCTCAACGCCCGGGCGGCGTCCACCGCGCGCGCGACGTCGTTGGCGGTCACCTCGCGCGTGCGCCCCTGCACCGCCACCACGCCCTGGCTGTTGACGCCCCGGATGTGTCCGCCGCCGATCGAGACGTACACGGCGTCAACCTCGACGCCGGCCATCTGCTCGGCCTCGGAGACCGCGCGCTTGATGGCCTCGACCGTCGATTCCACGTTGGTGACGACGCCCTTTCGGAGCCCCCGCGACGGATGCTGGCCGATACCGATCACGTCGACGCCGGTCGGTGTCACCTCACCGATGACGGCGCATATCTTGGTCGTTCCCACGTCGAGTCCCGTGATGACGTTCTGAGTCCTGCGCACTGTCAGCGTCGCTCCAGGCCAGCCGGGGCTGGCGTTGCGAGAGGGGCGGGATCGCCGGCCGCGCGGCGCCGACTGGCGGCCGCCGGCGCCCGGGCCTGGCCGGCGGGGAGCGCCGGGTTGTGTGGCGTGAGCACGACCTGGTCCCGGAACCGGAGGTCGATCGAGGCCACGCGCTCGCCCCGGGCGTCGAGGTCGCCGAGCACCCCGTCGAGCCGCGCCAGCCGGTCGCTCCACGCGTCGGAGCCGAGCCGGACCTCGATCCCGTCGACCAGGTAGAAGACGGGGCTCTGGGGCCGGGAGAGGTCGACCTCGGAGACGCGCGCGGCGAGACGCCCGGACGTGCGCTGCAGCACGTGGAGCAGTGTCAGCCCCGCGCGGAGCGCCTCCGACGGCGCGCCCGCTCCGGGAGCGGGCGCGGCGACGCCCGTCAGGATCGGCAGACCGGTGACCCCGGGCCGCGCGTCTGCGGTGACCAGGTACCCCTCGGCATCGACCCAGTGGAGGCCGCCGGCGTTCACGAGCGCGTAGGGCGCGCGCTCCTCCAGGAGCACGGTCACCCGGCCCGGCAAGTGGCGCACGACGTGGGCGCGGCGGACTCCCGGAAGCTCGGCCACCCGGGCCTCGGTGGCCGCGACGTCCACGGCGAAGAGGTTCGTCCCGGGCTCGATGGCCGCCGCCGCGCGCACCGTCGCCTCGTCGAGCCGGCGCGCCCCCGTGACCTCGACGACGCGCGTGGCCAGGAGCGGCGTCCTGCGCACCCAGTCCCAGGCCACGAAGACCGCCACCACCAGCCCGGTCAGGGTCAGGCCGAGGACGAGCGCGCGCAGCGCGACGCGGAGGGTCCGGGCCGCGAGCCGGGCGCCATGACGCTGGTGGGCAATGAGCCGCGATCGGGACGCCAGGTCCGCGGGCGGCGCGGGGCGGCTTCGAGGCCCCGAGAGGGCGCGCGAGGTGGCGGAGCCGATCGGACGGCCTACGGCGTGCGAGCTCACGGGAACCCGGCCGCTTTCCGGAAGCGCCTGGCTCGGCTCACTCGCCCAGGACCCTGAGCTCCGTCGTCAGCCGGATGCCCGTCTGGTTGTGGACGCGTTCGAACGCGAGATCCAGGAGACCGAGGACGTCCTGCGCGGTGGCGCCGCCGCGATTGAGGATGAAGTTGGCGTGCTTCGCGGAGATCTCGGCGCCGCCCACCCGCTTGCCTCGGAGGCCCGCCTTCTCGAGCAGCTTCGCGGCCTGGTCGTAGTCCGGGTTCTTCCAGGTGCAGCCCACGGCCGCGAGCGCCAGGGGCTGCGTCGCCTTCTTGTGCTTCAGTCGCGCGCGGATCTCGGCCAGGATCTCCCGCTGCGGCTTCCGGTGGAGCTGGAGCCGGACGCCCAGGAGGATCGCCCCGGTTGGAAGCGCGAACGTGCGGTAGCTGAACCCCGGCGCGGGCTTGAGCTCGCCGATAGTCCCGTCCGCGTGGAGGAAGTACACCGCCGACACGAAGTCCCAGATCGCGCCGTCGTGGGTGCCGGCGTTCATGGCGAGCGCGCCCCCGACCGTCGCGGGGATGCCCACCAGGCACTCGATCCCGCCGAGGCCGATCGCGGCCGCTTCGCGGATCATCGTCGACAGACCCGCGCCGCAGCCGATGGTGACCTCCTCGCCGTGGAACTCCATGCGCCCGAGGCACCCCTCGATCTTGAGCACGATGCCCCGGAAGCCGCGGTCCTTCACCACCGTGTTGTGCCCGCTGCCCAGGAGGGCGACGGGCAGCTTCTCCTTGTCGGCGAACATCAGCGTCTTACGGACGTCGTCGACGTCCTGCGGAATGATGAAGATGTCCGCCGGCCCGCCACAGCGGAGCGACGTGTGGAACGCGAGCGGCTCCTTGAACCGCACCTCGCCGCGGATCTCACCTAGCATGCCGGTCTCCTTCTCCGCCCGGGGCGGTGGACGGGGTCTCCCGCGCGGCCAGGCGCTCGCGCACCTGGTCCGCGATCGCACCAACGTCGCCGGCCCCGAGGGTCAGGACCAAGTCGCCGGGCCGGATGGCGTGGAGGAGAGCCTCCACCACCCCGGCCCGGTCACCCACGTATCGGACGTCGCGGCTGCTGCGGGCCCCGATCCCCTCGGCCAGGCTGAGGGCCGTGACCCCGGGGATCGGCGGCTCGCCCGCCGGATAGATGTCGGTCACGATCAGCACATCGGCGTCGTCGAACGCCGTCAGGAACTCGTCGTACAGGTGGAACGTCCGCGTGTAGCGGTGGGGCTGGAACACCACGACCCGCCGCCGCGCGAAGCCCTGACGGGCCGCGGCCAGAGTCGCCCGGATCTCGGCCGGATGATGGCCGTAGTCGTCGACCAGCAGCACCCCCGCCACCTCGCCCTTGACCTGGAAGCGCCGCTGGACGCCCGTGAAGCCGGCGAGCGCCCGCTGCACGACCGCAAATGGCACCTCCAAGTCGAGCGCCACCGCGGCCGCCGCGAGCGCGTTGGCCACGTTGTGGACGCCCGGCACCTGGAGGCGGAGCTCCCCGAGCGCGTCGCCCCTGTGCAGCACCTCGAAGCGCGCGGTCAGCTCGCTGAGCCGCACCGAGGCCGCAACGAGGTCGGCGGGGGCGGTCACCCCGTAGGTGATGACGCGCTTCTCCACGCGCGGGAGGATCGCCTGGATCTCCGGCTGGTCGGCGCACAGGACCGCCGCGCCGTAGAACGGCACCCTGCTCACGAACGACAGGAACGCCTCCCGGACCGCCGCGAGGTCCCGGTAGTAGTCGAGGTGCTCGGCGTCGATCGTGGTGACGACGGCGATCGTCGGGGTGAGCCGGAGGAACGAGCCGTCGGACTCGTCCGCCTCCGCCACCAGGAACTCGCCCTGGCCGAGCCGCGCGTTGGACCCGAGCGCGGTGACCCGCCCGCCCACGACGAGCGTGGGGTCGAATCCCGCCTCGGCGAGGACGGCGCCGACCATGGAGGTGGTCGTCGTCTTGCCGTGCGTGCCCGCGATGGCAATCCCGTGCTTGACCCGCATCAGCTCGGCGAGCATCTCCGCGCGCGGGATCACCGGGATGCCGCGCTGGCGGGCCGCCTGGAGCTCCGGGTTGTCGCGGGCCACCGCCGAGGAGTAGACGACCACGTGCGCGCCCTCGATGTGGCCCGCCGCGTGGCCCACGTGGACCTTCGCGCCCAGCCGCTCGAGCCGCTCGACCGCCTCGTTCCGCCGGGCATCCGAGCCCGTCACCCGGTAGCCGAGCGTCAGGATGACCTCCGCGAGGCCGCTCATGCCGACGCCGCCGATGCCCACGAAGTGGACCTGCTGGTAGCGCTTGAACACGCGGGTCCCCGTCATCGCCTCACCCCTCGGCTCGCTGGGAGACGTTCAGGAGGATGCCCACAGCGGCCATCGCGACCAGGAGCGACGAGCCGCCCGAGGAGACGAACGGGAGCGGCAGCCCCTTGGTCGGGAAGAGCCCCACGACCACGCCCAGGTTGACCACGGCCTGGTTCACCAGCAGCGCCGTCACCCCGAACGCCAGGAGCGCGCCGAACGGATCGGAGACGCGGAGCCCGATCCGGATGCCGCGCCACAGGAGGAGACCGAAGAGGGCGACCGTCGCCAGCGCGCCGACGAAGCCGAGCTCCTCGCCGAGGATCGCGAAGATGAAGTCGGTGTGCGGCTCGGGCAGGTAGAAGAGCTTCTGCTTCGACTCCCCGAGGCCGCGCCCCAGGAGACCGCCGCCGCCCAGCGCGAGGTACGACTGGATGATCTGGAATCCCGCCCCCCGCGGGTCGGCCCAGGGGTCCAGGAACGTGAGGATCCGGCGCAGGCGGTACGGCGCGGCATAGACCGCCAGGACAACGACCGGGACGGCCAGGGCGCCGATGAGTCCCAGCTGCGCGATCCGGGCGCCGGCGACGAAGATCATGCAGAGGACCACGCCCACGATGGCGACCGCCGAGCCGAGGTCCGGCTGGAGCAGGACCAGTCCGGCCACGCCGGCGGTCACGACGAGCGGGGGCAGGACGCCCCGCCACAGGTTCCCGATCACGGCCTGCCGGCGGGCGAGGAAGTCCGCGAGGTAAACGACCAGCACGAGCTTCGCCAGCTCGGTCGGTTGCACGGAGATCGGCCCCCACCGGAGCCACCGGCGCGTCCCGTTGATGGACTGCCCGAAGGGCGGCACCAGCACGAGGACGAGGAGCACGAAGGCCAGCGCCAGCAGCGTGCTCACCAGCGGCCGCCACCGCCGGTAGTCAACCGCCATCACGCCCCACATGACGCCAAGGCCCAGCACGGCCCAGAAGAGCTGCTTCTTGAGGAAGAAGTGCGCGTCGTGGAACCGGTCGGTCGCGAGGATGGCGCTCGCCGAGTAGACCATCACGACCCCGAGCCCCAGGAGGGCCAGGACCACCACGAACAGCCAGTAGTCGGGGCTCATCTTGCGCGGCATGGCTCAGGGCTCCGGGAGGGCCCGGACCTCCTCGGCGAACACCGCGCCGCGGTGCTCGTAGTCGCGGAACAGGTCGAAAGAGGCGCACGCGGGCGAGAGGAGGACTACGTCGCCCGCCACCGCGAGGGCGGCGGCACGCCCCACGGCCTCGCTCATGGATGCCGCCTCCTCGACGCGGGTCACGCCGCGGAGCGCCGGGCCCAGCGTGGCGCGCCCCTCGCCGATCACGATCGCGGCCTTGACGCGCCCCCGCGCCGCGGCCGCCAGGGCCTCGAAGCTCTGGCCCTTGTCGCGCCCTCCGGCGATGAGCACGATCGGCTCGTCGAAGGCCGCGAGCGCCTTGAGCGTGGCGTCGACGTTCGTGCCCTTCGAGTCGTTGTAGTACGCGACGCCGGCCCGCTCCCGGATCCACTCGATCCGGTGGGGCACGGCGCGGAAGGCGCGGACGGCCGCGCGAAGTCGCTCGGGCGTCACGCCGAGTGCGCCGGCGCACGCCGTCGCGGCGAGCACGTTCTCGAGGTTGTGAGCGCCGCGGAGGAAGACGTCGCCGACGGGGCAGACCGGCTGGTCACCGGCGTCGAGGCGGAGCATCACCCAGCCGTCGCGGACCCAGGCTCCCTGCGTCACCGGCTCGCGGCGGCTGAACCACAGCAGGCGCGCGCGCACGCGCGGCGCGAGGGCCGCGGCGCCGGGATCGTCGGCGTTCAGCACGGCCCAGTCTCGGGGCCCCTGGGCCCGGAAGATCCGGGCCTTCGCCTCGGCGTAGGCCGCCAGCGTGCCGTGCCGGTCGAGGTGATCCGGGGTCACGTTCAGGACCGCCGCCACGCGCGGCCGGAAGGCGTCAGTCGTCTCCAGCTGGAAGCTCGAGACCTCCGCGACGACCCACCCGTCCGCCGGGAAGTCGAGCGCCTCCGCCGAGAGCGGGCGGCCGATGTTCCCGCCCACGAGGACCGGCCGGCCGGACTCCGCCA
The DNA here is from genome assembly GCA_036558225.1 of Candidatus Methylomirabilota bacterium. Lineage (GTDB taxonomy): Bacteria > Methylomirabilota > Methylomirabilia > Rokubacteriales > DASRDR01 > DASRDR01. The sequence goes on from DATBGA010000109.1 coordinate 30,673, forward strand.
GGAGCGCGCCGGTCAGCGCCGTCGTCGTCGTCTTCCCGTTGGTGCCCGTGATCGCCACGAACTCGGCGGTCATCGTCCGGTACGCGAGCTCGACCTCGCCCAGGACCGGCACTCCGCGCGTCCGGCAGTCGGCGAGCACGGGATGGCCGGCCGGAACCCCGGGGCTCACGACGACCAGCTCGGCCGCCTCGAACGCCTGGGCGGGATGACCGCCGACGGCGAGGCGCACGCCCTCGGCACCGAGCGCCCGCACCTCGGGGGGCAGGGCGTCCGCCGCGCGGGTGTCCGTCCCGGTCACGCGCGCGCCGAGAGCCGCGAGGAGCCGGCACGCCGCGACTCCGCTCCGCGCCAGCCCGACCACCGTCACGGCGCGGTCCGCGAGCGCCTCTCGCCAGGACCGGCCCCGCGGGGCCTCGAGGAACGCCGGACCGGTGCGCTCGGCCGTCATGGTCGTCATCTGAGCTTCAGCGTCGTGAGGGCCAGGAGCGCCATCAGCACCGCGAGGATCCAGAACCGGATCACGACCTTGTTCTCGGGCCAGCCCATCAGCTCGAAGTGATGGTGGAGGGGCGCCATCCGGAAGATGCGCCGGCCCGTCAGCCGGAACGAGGCGACCTGGAGGATCACGGATCCCGCCTCGACGACGAAGAGGCCGCCGATGAACGGCAGGAGGAGCTCCGCCTTCGAGAGAATCGCGAGGGTGCCGATCGCGCCGCCCAGCGCGAGCGACCCCACGTCGCCCATGAAGACCTCGGCGGGATGGCTGTTGAACCAGAGGAAGCCGATGCCGGCCCCCATCATGGCTCCGCAGAACACCGTCAGCTCGCCCGCGCCGCGGATCTTCAGGATGTACAGGTACTCGGACAGGCGGACGTTGCCGGTGACGTAGGCGATGACCCCGAAGGCCAGCGCCGCGACGATGACCGGGCCCATGGCGAGCCCGTCGAGCCCGTCGGTGAGGTTCACCGCGTTGGACGCCCCGACGATGATCAGGGCGGCGAAGAGGATGTACCAGGCTCCCAGGTCCGGTACCCAGTCCTTGACGAAGGGCACCGACAGCTGCGTCGTGACGCCGTCCGCCGGGTACCGGTAGAGGTACAGGCCGACCGCCAGCCCGACCGCCAGCTGGGCCAGGAACTTCTCATGGATCTTGAGCGGGCGCCGTGTCCGGAGCTTGAGCCAGTCGTCGTAGAAGCCGATCGTCCCCAGGGCGCCCGTCACCAGCAGCACGACCCAGACGTATCGATTCCCGAGGTTCCCCCAGAGCAGCACGGAGAGAATGAGCGAGCCTAGGATGAGCAGCCCGCCCATCGTCGGCGTACCGGCCTTGGACCGATGGGCTTGAGGCCCGTCGCTGCGGATCGTCTCCCCGACCTGCCGCTCGCGGAGCTTCCGGATCATCCACGGCCCGAGGCAGAGGGAAAGGATGAGCGCCGTCGCGAGGGCCATCGCCGTCCGGAACGTGATGTACCGGAAGACGTTGAACACGATGTGGTACTTGGCGAAGGCGGTGAGGGCGATCAGCACCGCGGCGCTCCGAGCCCCGCCAGGAGCGTGTCGACGGCTCGCTCCATCCGCATGCCGCGCGAACCCTTGACGAGCACGCGGTCCCCGCGCGTGATCCGGGCGAGCATGTGCTCCGCGGCGCCCTCGGGGCTGGCGAAGGTGGCGACGTCGGGACAGCCGCCCGCCCGCGCGATCTCCGCCGTCAGGCGCATCGCGGACCCCACGGCCGCCAGCCCGGCGACGGGCAGCCCGGCCACCCACGCCCCGACCTCACGGTGGGCCGCCTCGCTCAGCGTCCCGAGCTCCAGCATGTCGCCGAGGATCACCCAGCGACGGCCCCCGCCCGGCGCCTCCCGGAACGCGTCGAGCGCGGCGCGCACGGAGACGGGATTCGCGTTGTAGGTGTCGTCGAGGATCCTCACGCCTGCGGCCTCGCGCCAGACGAGGCGCCCCTTCACCGGCGCCGCCAGGGCCAGCGCCGCCGCGGCCTCGTCGAGCGGCACGTCGAGCACGAGCCCGACCGCCGCCGCGGCCGCCGCGTGCCACGCGTTGTGCCGGCCGGCCAGCGGGAGCCGGACGTCGGCGGTGGCGCTCCCGGCGGTCAGCCGGAACGCGAGTCCTCCCTCGACGAGGGCGACGTCGCCGAGCCGGACCTCGGCCCGGTCGGCCTGCCCGTACGTCATCACCGGCCCCCGGGCCCGGGCGGCGAGGGCGAGCACGAGTGGGTCGTCGGCGTTCAGCACGACGACGCCGTCGGGAGGAATCGCCTCGACCAGCTCGCCCTTGGCCTTCTGGACGCCCTCGACCGACCCGACGCCCTCCAGGTGGGCCGGCGCGATCGTCGTCACCACACCGATGGTCGGCTGGCACAGCTGAGCGAGCGCCGCGATCTCCCCGAAGGCGTTCATGCCGAGCTCGAGCACGGCGGCCTCGTGCTCCGGCTCGAGCGCGAGGAGCGTCAGCGGGACGCCCCACTGGTTGTTGTAGCTCCCCACGGGCTTGAGCACGCGCCGCCGGGCGGACAGCACGGTCGCGACCATCTCCTTCGTCGTGGTCTTCCCGTTCGAGCCGGTGATCCCGACGACCGGGATGGTGAAGCGCCGGCGGTGGGCCGCTCCCAGACGCTGAAGCGCCGCCGTCGTGTCGTCGACCAGCACGACCGGGAAGTCTGCCTCCGCGCCGAGGCCGGCCGGGATGCGCGTCGTCACTGTACAGGCCGCCCCTCGCATCCGGGCGTGGGCGACGAAGGCGTGGCCGTCCTGGTGGGCCCCGCGGATCGCGAAGAACGCGTCGCCGGGGCGGCAGGACCGGCTGTCGATCGACACGCCCGTGACGACCGTGTCCAGGCGGCCGCCGACGAGGGCGCCCTGGGTCCCGCGGACCAGGTCGGCGAGCGTCATCCGCGGCACGAACGATCTCCCCCGGCCCCGCAGGTACGGCCGGCCAGGAATTCGCGCGCGACCAGCCGGTCGTCGAACGGCAGGACCTGGCCGGCGATGATCTGGTACGGCTCGTGACCTTTGCCCGCGATGACCACCGTGTCGCCGGGACGGGCCCACTCGAGCGCCTGCCGGATCGCCTCCCGACGGTCGGGCTCGCGCGCCACGCCGCCGGGCGGAGGCGGGACGACCCCGGCCGCGATCTCCGCGATGATGGCCCCGGGCTCCTCCGAGCGGGGGTTGTCCGAGGTCAGCCAGGCGCGGTCGGCGAGCGTCGCCGCGATCTTCCCCATCACGGGGCGCTTGGTGCGGTCCCGGTCGCCGCCGGCCCCGAAGACGACGCCGAGTCGGCCCGGCGTGAGACGGCGGGCCGTCTCCAGGACCCGCTGGAGCGCATCCGGCGTGTGCGCGTAGTCGACGACCACCAGAAAGTCCTGGCCGGCCTCCACCTGCTCGAACCGGCCCGGAACCCGTGTCACGGAGGCGAGCGCCGAGGCGATGGCACCCGGCTCGAGCCCGAGCGCCACGCCGACCCCGGCCGCCCCGAGCAGGTTCATCACGTTGTGCTCGCCGATGAGTGACGAGACGATGCGGACCGGCCCGGCCGGGCTCGTCGCGAGCAGGCGGATGCCCCCGAGCCCCGACTCGTGCTGGAGCGGCCGGATCGCGTGGCCCGGCCCCAGCCCGAACGTCAGGGCCCGGCCGGGCAGCGCGGCTGCCCACGCCGCCCCTACCGGATCGTCCGCGTTCAGGACGGCGGTCGCCCCGGGCTTCCCTCCCGCCGCCAGGAGCTCGAAGAAAAGGCGGCGCTTGGCGTTCGCGTACCCCTCCATCGTCTGGTGGAAGTCGAGGTGGTCCTGGGTGAGGTTCGTGAACACGGCCACGTCGAAGGCGACTCCGTCCACGCGGTGGAGCGCGAGCGCGTGGGAGGAGACCTCCATGGCGACCCCGCCGACCCCGGCTGCCACCATCTCGGCGAGCAGCCCCTGGAGCTCGATCGCCTCGGGCGTGGTCTGACCGGCGTCGCGGGCCCGCCCGCGGACGACATACTGGATCGTCCCGATCACGCCCGTGGCGAGGCCCCGCGCCTGGAGCAGCGCCTCGCAGAGATAGGACGTCGTGGTCTTCCCGTTCGTCCCCGTGATGCCGACGACGGTGAGGGCGCGGGAGGGGTGCCCGTAGTAGGCGTCCGCCATCCTCGGGAGCGCCCGGCGGGTGTCCGGGACCAGGATCCGCCCCACGGCCTCGCCGGGCAACGGGTCGGGGGGCTCCGCCACGACGGCCCGCGCGCCCCGCTCGACGGCCTGGGGGATGAAGCGGTGCCCGTCGACGCGAAGCCCGCGGACCGCCACGAAGCAGCCGCCCGCAACGACCCGCCGTGAATCGTCCGTGAGGCCCCGGACGCTCACCGGCAAGGAGCCCAGGACGCGCCGCTCGGGGATCGTCTCGAGCAGCGTGTCGAGGCGGACCTCCCGCGGCTCGGCGATCGCGCTCATGACGACGCCATCCTGACGGTCGCGGGGGGCGCCAGCTCCAGGCGGCAGGACGCCCCGGAGCCGAGTGGCGTTCCGGGCGCCGGTGTCTGGCGCACGACGACCCCCCGCCCCGAGACGACCACGTCCACGTCCAGCGCTCCCAGGAGAGCCAGCGCCTGGCGCAGGCTCTTCCCGGCGAGATCCGGCATCACCGCCTCCCCGTCCGGCGACATGCCCGCCGCCGGCTCCGTCGGCGGCTCCCGCTCGGCATCCCGCCCCGTCGACCGCACGATCTGGATCGCGGGCACGGCCTCGGTCGGCGTCACGTCGAGGTGCCGCAGGACCGGCCCGGCCACCGCCGCGAAGATCGGAGCCGCCGCCTCGGAGCCCCAGACCACGGTCTTGGGCTCGTCGAGCAAGGCCAGGATCACCAGCCGGGGGGCGCTCGCCGGAACGAAGCCGATGAACGAGAGCACGCCGGGCTTACGGGAATAGACGTGCGTGACGGGGTCGGGCTTCTGGGCGGTCCCCGTCTTGCCGGCGACGGCGTAGCCCTGGACGACGGCCTTGTGCCCCGTGCCGTCGGCCACCACGGACGTCAGGATGTCCGTGAGGGTCGCCGCCGTCTGGGGTGAGATGACCTGGCGCACAGCCTGGGGCTCGGTCCGCCGCACCTCCTTGCCGTCCCGGTCGAGCAGGGCGCGCACGATGTAGGGCTGCATCAGCCGGCCGCCGTTGGCGAGCGCGCCGAACGCGGCGAGCATCTGGACCCCCGTCACGGACACTTCCTGGCCGATCGAGATGCTCGCCAGCGACAGCCCGGACCAGCGGTCGGGCGCGCGGAGCTGCCCGCGGCTCTCGCCGGGAAGGCCGATCCCCGTCAGGCTCCCGAAGCCGAACTCCGTGACGCGCCGGTAGTACCGCTCCCGACCGACCTGCATCCCCACCTTGATGGCGCCCACGTTCGAGGAGAACTGGAGGATCTGCTGGAACGTGAGCCACCCGTACTTCTTCCAGTCGTGGATCGTCCGGTTGGCGATCGTGATGACGCCCTGCTCGCCGTAGAACCGGTCGCCGGGCTTCACGACCCCGTCCTCGAGGGCCGCGGCGGCGAGGATCGCCTTGAACGTCGATCCGGGCTCGAAGGGGTCGGTCACGGCGCGGTTCCGCCACTGCTCGGGCGTCGCGCTCTGGTACGCGTTGGGGTTGAAGGTCGGGCGCATCGCCATGGCCAGGATCTCGCCCGTCCGCGGGTCCATGACCAGGACCATCCCGGCCTTGGCCTGGGTGGTGCGCCATGCCGCGTCCAGCTCGCGCTCGGCGAGGTACTGCACGGTCGCGTCGATGGTCAGGACGAGCCCGGTCCCCGGCGTGGGCGCTTTGAGGATCGTCGGCTGCCCCGTCATCTCGCGGCCGAGGGCGTCCCGCTCGACCAGGGCCAGTCCGGCCCCGCCCGCCAAGGACTTGTCGTGGGCCAGCTCGACGCCCTCGAGACCCTTGTCGTCGCGCCCGACGAAGCCCAGCACGTGGGCCGCCAGCTCGCGGCTCGGGTAGAACCGGAGCGCCTCGGGCACTGTGCCGATGCCCGGAAGCCGGCGCGCCCGGATGCCCTCGGCCGCGGCCGGCGGAATCTTCACCTTCACCCAGACGAACGGCCGGTCGCTGGCCAGGCGCTGCTCGACGTCCCGCGCCCGCTCGCCGAGATACGGGGCCAGCACGGCGGCGACGGCGGCCCGGTCCGCGATCTTCCCCGGAAGCGCGTAGACGGACTCGACCGGGGCGCTCACGGCCAGCGCGTATCCGTTGCGGTCGAGGATCGGGCCCCGCTCGGGCCGGAGCGGGATGGTCTTCGAGTACTGGCGCTCGGCGAGCCGGGCGAGCTCGTCGTGGCGCAGGATCTGGAGGTAGCCCAGCCGGATGACGATGGCGCCGAGCAGGAGGAGGAGACAGCCGGTCAGGACGAGCCCACGGCTCCGGTATCGGGACGCCGGCTCCGTCATGGTCTCCGGACGAGGGCGGGGGCGGTCGCCGGGAAGGCCCGACGCGGCCGTGGAGCCCGCCCGTCCGGTCGTGCGCCGGTGGTCACCGCCATGTCACCGCGGCCGGTCGAGAGCCGGTCGTCCCCCGGGGACCGACCGCGGCGGCGGACTGGCCGGCGCGCGTCATGAACGGCTCAGGGTCGTCCGGTCATCGGGTGGTCGTCGTCCGCCGACGCCCGGAGCGAGGTGCTGCGGTCGCTCCCGTCCGGGAGGACGTACTCGCGCGCGAGCCGGATCTGGTCCGGCGCGGGCGGCGTCAGGCCGAGCCGCCGCGCGGCCGAGTCCACCCGCGCGAACGCGCGGAGGGAGGCCAGCTCCAGCTGGAGCTTCCGGTTCTGCTCCTCGAGGCGGGTCCGGGAGGTGCGCAAGGCCTCGATCCCGTAGGAGACCCGCACCCGCTGCACCTGCAGCCACACGTAGCCGAGCACGGCCCCGACCACCACACAGCCCAGGCACAGCATCCCGGCCATGGCCCGGAGGCGGCGCCGGTCGCGCTCACGAACGACGGTGGAGGACTGGTCCTGGATCAACCGCGTCATGGTGCAGAGCCTCGCTCCAGGACCCGGAACCGTGCGCTCCGGGCTCGGGGGTTGGAGTGGACCTCGTCGTCGCTCGGGCGCAGGGGCTTCCGCGTGAGCGCCCGCCAGCCCGAGTGCGACAGCCGGCGGAAGGTGCTCTTGACGAGGCGATCCTCAAGGGAATGGAACGCGATTACGCCGAACCGCCCACCCGGTGCCAGGAGCTCTGCGCCCTGCGGGAGGGCGGCCTCCAGGCTTCCCAGCTCGTCGTTGACGGCGATCCGGATCGCCTGGAACGTGCGGGTCGCGGGGTGGATGCGGCGGGGCCGCCGGTGCGGCGGGATCGCGGACGCCACCAGGTCGGCGAGCTGGCGCGTCGTCCGGATGGGGGCCCGCGCCCGCGCCTCGGCGAGCCGCCGGGCGATCCGTCGTGATGCCGGCTCCTCGCCGTACTCGTGGATGATCCGGGCCAGCTCGGGCTCGGGCGTCCGCATGACGAGCTCGGCGGCCGTGAGCGGCTGCCGCGTGTCGAAGCGCATATCGAGCGGCTCCTCGCCCTGGAAGGAGAAGCCGCGACCGCTCCGCTGGAGCTGGAACGACGACAGCCCCAGGTCCAGCAGGACGGCGTGCGCCGGGGCCGCGCCGCACGCGCGAGCCTCGGCGTCGAGGTCGCGGAAGTCAGCATGCCGGAGCACCGAGCGTCCCCCGAAGGGGGCGAGGCGGCGCGCGGCGAGCGCGAGCGTCTCCGCGTCGCGATCCAGGCCGAGGAGCCGGCTTTCCCGCGCGTGCGACAGGAGCGCCTCCGCGTGGCCGCCAAGTCCCACGGTCCCGTCGACGATCCACGTGCCGGGCGGCACGGGCGTCAGCCAGCGCAGGACCTCGTCCACGAGGACCGGCGCGTGCAGCGGATCGGGCGCCGTCGGCGCCGCGGGCCGGTCCGACACGGCGGCGCTCATACCCTGTGCTGCTCCGACAGCTTGCGCGTCATCTCGTCGAAGCCGCCGCGTAGTGACTGGCGGTGGTCGATCCAGCGCTCGCGGCTCCAGATCTCGAACGACTCGAGGGTGCCGGCGATCACGACATCCTTCTTCAGCCCCGCGAACTCGCGCAGCTCCGGCGGCACCAGCGTTCGTCCCGCGCGATCGACCGGACACTCCTTCGCGCTGGCCACGATGAGGCGGATGACGCTCCGGCGCTCCGGCAGGAACGGCGACTGCTGGCGGAGGCTCTCCTCCAGCTTCTCCCACTCGTCGAGTGGGTACGCCGTCACGCAATGGTCTCCCTCGCTGAGGACGAGCGTGTCGATCCGGCGCGCGGCGAGCTCATCGCGATAGCGCGACGGAATGCTGAGTCGACCCTTCGGGTCGATGGTGTGCTCGTACCTGCCACGAAACACGGTGTCGCCACCCTCGCCGCGTCAGGCGTCAGAACCTGACCGCCCAGACCCACCGTGTCCCAGAAATGGGCCTCGGAGCGGTCGTTTATGGGCATTCATCCCACTTCATCCCACTTGACGCGGGATACTAGCGGGGGGCTCAGGGGCTGTCAAGCGGAAAAATGCCGTTCGAAAAAGAGAAAAACGGGACTTTGAGGGGGGACGACCGGTAGGGGGCGCCTGGGGCTACGAATACCGCAGGTAGAGCTTCCTCACCTCCTCGCGGTCCCGGAGCACTTCGGCGGTCAGGCGGCTCCCCAGGACCTTGACACCCGGGTCGGCGGTCAGCCCGGTCAGCTCCCGGCCGAGCCCCTCGAGGACCCGCTCGGCCTGGAACGCCTCCCCCAGTATCACCCCCCAGTGGGGAGTGCCCGATGCCGCCGGGGGCGGCGGGGGCGGCGGCGCCGCGCCGAGGGCCCGGGCCAGCGGGGCGAGGTCACGCACTTCGAGCTGCTTGGCCCGGGCGAGCCCCTCGAGCGCTTCCCGCAGGTCTCCCTCCGCCTGCCCCGCCGCGGCCTCGTAGCGGCTGGCCTGACGGGCGGTGGCGGTGGCGAACCGGGCCACCAGGTCGGCCAGGACGAGCCGCCGGGGGCCGTCGGGCGTGTCGTAGACCGGAGGCGGTATGGCGTCGGACGCGGTCATGAGCGGCACGGGAGGGGCACCCAGCGCGATTCTAGCATCCGCGCTCTCTCCCGGCCCGTGGCGGATCTTCGCTCAGGCCCCCCGGAGCCGCGGGTCGAGCGTGTCGCGCAGCGCGTCGCCAAGGAGGTTCGACCCGAAGACGGCGAGGCTGATCGCGAGGCCGGGGAAGAGCACGAGGTGCGGCGCCTTTTGCGCGTACTCCGCCGCGGACACGGAGAGCATGCGCCCCCACGACGGATAGGGCTCGGGCACCCCCAGGCCCAGGAAGGACAGCGCGGCCTCGACGAGGATCGCGCTGCCGAGCTGGGCGGTGCAGAGCACGATGAACGGCCCGATCGTGTTCGGAAGAACGTGGCGGAAGGCGATGCGGAGATGGGCGAGGCCGATGGCGCGCGCCGCCTCGACGTACTGCATCTCGCGGATCGACAGGACGCTCGAGCGGACGATCCGGGCCGCGCGCGGGATGATGGGGATCGAGATCGCCACGATCACGTTCTGCACCGAGGGGCCGAGCGACGCCGACATCACCAGCGCCAGCACGAGCAGCGGCAGGCCCTGCAGGATGTCGAGAAAACGCTGCGTGAGGAGGTCCGTCTTCCCGCCCGCGTACCCCGAGAGCAGGCCGATGATGCCGCCCAGGACCGACCCGATCAGGGTGGACGTGACCCCCACGATCAGGGAGATCCGCGCCCCGTGCACGATCCGCGAGTAGATGTCGCGCCCGAGGTGATCGGTGCCGAGCCAGTGCACGGGGCCGGGCGGGGCCAGCGTGCTCGCCGCCTCGGTCGCGATCGGATCCTGGGTCGCGAGCAGGTCCGCGCAGAGCGCGGTCACGACGATGAGCGTCATGATGAGGCCGCCGATGGCCCCGAGGGGCTTCCGGCGGCAGAACCGGGCCAGCCCGCGCCACCAGACCGGCCGGCGCCAGGCCGGGATCGCGGGGGGCAGCGTCTCCGTCGCGACGTGGTTAGCCATAGCGGACCCGGGGATCGAGGAGCCCGTAGAGCATGTCGACCGCGAGGTTCGACAGGATCACCACGATGGCGATGAACATCACGAGGTTCTGGACCATCGGGTAGTCGCGCCAGAGGATGGCCTCGACCAGGAACCGGGCGACGCCCGGCAGGTTGAACACCGATTCCGTCACGATGAGGCCGCCGATCAAGAATGCGAACTCGATGCCGATCACGGTCACGACGGGCAGCATCGCGTTGCGGAACGCATGGCGCCACACCACGGCGCGGGGGGCCTGGCCCTTGGCCCATGCCGTGCGGATGTAGTCCTCGCGCAGCACCTCCAGGACCGACGAGCGGGTGATCCGCATGATGAGCGCCGACGAGCGGTACCCGACGGCCATGGCGGGCAGGAGGAACTGGATCGCGTTGAGCCGGAGGTTCTCGGCCGGCGAAACGTACGTCATCGGAGGGATCCAGCGGAGCCAGGCCACCAGGCTCAGGATGATGACCATCCCCAGCCAGAAGGACGGCATCGAGAGGCCGGCCAGGCTCAGGATGCGCAGCACGTAGTCGAGCGCGCTGTCCTGGCGCACGGCGCTGACGACGCCGGTCGGGACCCCCAGGAGCACCGCGACGATCAGCGAGAGGACGGCCAGCTCGAGCGTCACGGGCAGGAGTGGCCGGATGATCTCCCAGGTCGGGAGGTCGTACCGGTACGACTTGCCGAGGTCGCCGTGCAGGATCTGCCAGATCCAGTCGAGATACTGGACCGCGAGAGGCCGGTCGATCCCCAGCTCCCGCATGATCGTCTGCCGCGCCTTGGGGTCCACGTAGCCCGCGGTCGAGAACAGGATGTCCACGATGTCGCCCGGCGCCAGGCGGAGCAGGACGAAGATCACCACGGACATTCCGAACAGGGTGAGAAGCGCCACAGCCACGCGCTGCAGCAGGTAGGTCTTCATCGGTGCACCACCGCGGAAGGCGGCGACCTCATCGGACCCCTCCGACCGTTACGCGGTTCCCTGCTCCCGGGCTGCGCCGGACGGCGAGGGGAAGACGGTCGCTTCCCCTCGCCGACCGGACGCCGCCGGACGGCGGCCTCAGCGGTCGCGCCAGACCTCCTGCATCCGCCCGAAGTTGTACATCGACTGGTGGGGGATCAGGTTCTTCACGTGGGGCCACACGGTGAAGTAGTCGATCCGCCAATCGAGCATCGGTCGGGCCGCGTCGGCCTCGAGCTGTCTCAGAATGTCATGGACCAGCGCTAGGCGCTTCTTGGGATCGATCTCCTGGGACTGTTGGTCGACCACATGGTTCAGCCGTTCGTTGCAGTACTTCGTGTAGTTCCGCGGCGAGCCGCAGGCATAGTTCTCGTAGAAATTCGCATCGGCGTCGTCCGGCCCGATGCCTGTGAGATTCGCCCCGATCTGGTAGTCGCCGCGTGAGGCCAGCGCGTGCCACTGCGCCGTCTCGATCTGCTTCAGCGTCGCCTCGATGCCGACCTGCTTCAGCTCGTTGATGACGAACGAGGCCATGTCGACGTAGATCGGCTGCGCTCGCGTCACCATCTCGACACGCAGGGGGGTCTGTGGCGAGAACCCGACCTCGGCGAGGAGCTTGCGGGCTTTCACCTTCTCGTCGGCGGGGTTCATCCCGTAGCCGGGCAGGGCCAAGAGATCTTTCTCGACGAGCCCCCAGACTCCGTACGGGCGAGGAGCGAGGGAGACGCCGACCACGGCGCCGCCCTGATGCACCGCGTGGACCAGGGCCCGGCGGTCGACCGCATGGCTCACGGCCAGCCGCACCTTGACGTTGTCGAAGGGCGGCTTGGTGACATTCATGATGATGTTGTCGTTAACGTTCTCGTTGAAGGGCGTCACCACGAGCTGCGGCACCGCCTGCTTGAGCTGTTCCGCGCTCGTCTTCGACACCTCGCCCGGAAACGACACGTCGACTTGCCCCGCCTGCAGCGCCGCGATCCGGGTCCCTCGCTCTTTGATGACCACGTACCGGAGCCCGTCGAGGTAGGGTCGACCCTTCACGAAGTAGTCGGGGTTCTTCACGTAGTCGACGAACTCGCCTTTCCGCCACTCCTTGACCTTGAACGGGCCGGTTCCGACGCAGCCCGTGCGGTAGCTGGCGGCCGGCACGTGCGCCGCGTAGACGGGGCTGTAGCCCGACGCCAGCATCATCAGAAGGGAGGGCTGCGGCCGCTTGAGCCGGAAGATGACGGTGTGCGGGTCCGGGGTCTCGATGGCCTCGACGTTCGAGTACCAGTCGGTCCGCGGGCTGATGCGGAGCTTCGCCGTCGCCTCCGGCGCCTCGCGGACCATGTCGAACGTGTACTTGACGTCCTTCGACGTGAACGGCTTCCCGTCGTGCCACTTCACGTCCTTGCGGAGGAAGAAGACCAGGTTCCGGTAGTTGTCCTGCCAGGACCATTTCTCGGCCAGCTCGCCGATGACCGTGTCAGCGCTCTCCGTGGCCTTCAAGGGATCGAACAGGACCAGATTGTTGAAGCAGGGCATCGCCGGCCACACGGTGGAGATCGTGGAGGTCTCGTGGATGGCGAAGCCCTGGGGCAGGTCCTCGCGCTGGGTGATGGCGATCGTGCCCCCGGGCTTGGGAGCCTGGGCGAGGGCGCCGGGGCCCCCGACGGTCAGCGTCAGCACCACGAGCAGGACGGACACCAGGAAGCTCTTCACGTCGCCCCCTCCTCTCGGCGGCCGGCCGCCTCAGACGTCCAGCTCCTCGACTCCGCCCGACGAGACGACCGGCGCGCCGATCAGCCGGGGCCGGGACGGCCGGTCACGACGCCGCGGTCAGCCTTGAAGATTCCGGTACCAGCATCTCGACGCGCAGCGTGAACTTCCGACCCTCGCCGGGGCGGAGAGCTCCCACCCCCACGACCCGGCGGGCCACCATCTCGTCACGCTCGTCATGGACCTCGATCAGCACCGAGTACTCCCAGGCCGCCTCGCTGCCTGGGTGCCGGATCGTGCCATCCACCGTCAGCGGGCAGACCGCAGCCCGCGCCGGTCGCGCCACCGCGACCGCATCGAACCGCAGGTGTCGCAGACAGGCGGGGCACGTGGGTGCGCTCCGAAGGATACGCTCCCCGCAATGAGGGCAGTTCCACGCCTCGCCGGTCATCGGGGGCCCCTAGTGCGAGGGCGTCTTCGGCTCGGGAGGGTGGAGAGCTTCGACTTCCCCTTCCTTCCAGCCGAACTCGACCTTGCCGCGCATCTTCGATCCGGCCGCAACCGTGAGGCTTCCCGCCTTGAGGTCGCCGATCAGCGTGCCGGACTCCTTGAACTCCACCCGCGAGTTCGCGATGAGGTGGCCGCGCACCTCGCCGCCGACCAGCACGGTGTCCGCCTTGACCTCGCCGTCGATCGACGCGCCGGGCTCGATCGTCAGCTCGCCCTTGACGTTGACGTTCCCCTTGAAGCGCCCGGCGACGCGGATGTTGCCATTGCCCTCGATCTTCCCCTCGATGGTGAGGCCCGCGGAGAGGATCGACTCGGAACCCTTGGGCGTGGTCATCGACATCGGCGCCTCCTCTACGCGTCGCGTGGTCGCCGTCACGGGAGGGGCCGGCGGGATGACCGGCGCCGGTGGCGGCTCGATTCGGGGCTCGGGTTTCGGAAAGGGCTCGGACTTCGGAGCCGGTTCGTCCTTGCGGGACTGTTGGCCGAACAGTGCCATATGTGTCGCGCCTCCTTGGGGCTGGGCGCCGGGCTGCCCACCACCGCGTGCCCTCGCCGACACGAGTGCTTCTGGCCCGTGGGTGCGACGGCCGCGGGGTTCTCCCTACTAAAGCCCGGTGGCCCGAAGGCTGTCAAGCGTCCCGAGCGGGCGCGAGCCCCGTCTACGCGAGGAGGAGCCGGGCCGCGCGCGCGATGGCCTCCGGATCGATCGCGTAGTGCCGGTAGAGGTCGGCGCGGGCGCCGGACTGACCGAAGGCGTCGACGCCGAGCGGCACGTGGGGCACCCCCAGGACGGTTCCCAGCCACGCGAGCGCGTGGGAGTGGCCGTCCAGGACGCTCACCACCGGGACCTCGCCCTCGAGATCCTGGGCCGGGAAGAGCTCCCGGACCCACATCGGCGCGGGCCTCGTCCCCCCCACCAGCGCGTCCACCTGCCGGCGCCACTCGGCGTAGCACGCGCGCGGGCTCGTGAGGGCTACCACGTTGGCGTGGATCCCGGCGGCGCCGAGCTGCCGGCTGGCCTCGACGGCCTCCGGCACCATCACGCCCGCCGCGACCAGCGTCACGACGTTCGCGCCAGGCTCGTATCCGGGCTCCGCCGAGCGGTCGACCAGGCGGTAGCCGCCCCGCAGCACCTGGGCCCGGAGACTCCCCTCCCCCAGACGGTCGAGGGCCGGCTGGAGGAGCGCCTGGTCGACGGCCTTCGTGGAGAGCCTGAGGTACACCGCCTCGCCGCGCTCGGGATCCTGGATCACCCGGAGCGCCTCCAGGAGGAGCCATTCCACTTCCCGGGCGAACGTGGGCTCGTAGGCGAGGAGGTTCGGCACCTCGATCCCCAGGGCCGGCGTCACCACCGACTGGTGGGCACCTCCCTCGGGGGCGAGGCTGATGCCGGAGGGGCTGGCGACCAGGATGAAGCGGGCCTTCGAGTAGGTCGCGTGCAAGAGGGGGTCGAGGCCGCGCGGCAGGAAGCAGTCGTAAAGCGTGCCGATCGGAAGAAGCCGCCGGCCGGAGAGCTCGGGGGCCAGTCCCAGGACGGAGAGGAGGACGAAGAACGACGCCTCCCCGATCCCCAGCTCGAGGTGCTGGCCCGACGGGGACTCCTTCCAGCGGACGAGGGGCCGGAGCCCGTGGCGCTCGAACGCGTCGTCCCGCTCGCGGGGCGCGTAGACCCCCCGGCGGTTGATCCATCCGGACAGGTGCGTCGTGGTGGCCACGTCCGCGGACACGGTGACCAGGGCGGCATCGAGGCCGGGCAGGCGCCCGAGGGCGGCCAGGACGTCGCCGAAAGCCTCCTGGGTGGAGGTCGTCGGGCGCGGCGGTAGCTCGAGCCGGTCGGGGACCGGCACCGGAGGCGGGAGACGGAAGCGTCGCGGGAGCCCGATCCCCTCCGCCATGACGCGGCGGATGTGGCGCCCTTCCGGGCTGTCCGGCGGGAACGCCCCCCACTCGTCGCCCTCCGGCACGCCGAGCTCCCGGCGCAGCGCGGCGAGCTGCTCGCCGGTCAACTGGGCCCCGTGGTTCAGCGGGTCCCCAGCGAAGGGCAGGCGCCACCCCTTCAGGGTCCACGCCAGGATGGCCACCGGTCGGTCGGCGACGGCGTCCGCCTCCGCGAACGCGTCGACGATTGCGTCCAGGTCGTGGCCGCCCAGGTCGGAGAGCAGCGCGGCGACCTCGGCGTCGCCGAGCGCCTCGAGCCGCGCGGCGGTCTCCGGGGGGGCGCCCTCGCCGAGCGCCTTCCGCGCGGCGGCGGGCGGCAGCCGGAGGAGCGCGTGGTACTCGAGGTTCTCCATGGCCCGGAGGCGATCGCGGAGCCAGGCGCCGCCCGGCTCGGCGAACAGCCGCTGGAGGCGGCGGCCGAAGCGCAGCGACACGACGTGCCAGCCGAGCGCGCCCAGGAGACGCTCGAGCTGCCGGCTCCGGTGGTCGCCCACGACGCGATCGAGGCTTTGGCGGTTCAGGTCGACGACGACCACGTGGCCCGCGAGGTCGGCCATCGCCTCCTCGGTCCACGCCTCCCAGACGCTGCCCTCGTCCAGCTCGGCGTCGCCCACGAGCGCGATGTTCCGCGGGCGCGCGGCCGCGGGCGGCTGGCGCGGCTCGGCCTCGCCGGCCCCGCCGAAGCGGTCGCGGAGGTACCGATCCATGAGCGCGGCGAAGGCGGGCGCCACCGCCCCCAGGCCCATAGAGCCCGTCGAGAAGTCGAACCAGTCCGGGTTCTTCACGCGGCTCGGGTACGCCTGGAGGCCGCCCAGCGACCGGTACTCGCGGAGACCGTCGGGCGCCAGGAGCCCCCGCAGGACCTGGATCGCGTAGAAGACGGGCGCCGCGGTGGGCTTGACCGCGATCCGGTCGCCCGGCCGCAGGATCTTGAAGTACAGCGCGGTGAGCAGCGTGAGCGACGACGTGGAGCTGGACTGGTGCCCCCCCACGCGCTCCGGCGAGGGATTCGCGCGGCCGCTGTTCGCGTGGTGGATCGTTTTGACGGTGAGCCAGAGCAGCCGGTCCTGGATTCGGTGGAGGAGCCGGCGCTCCTCGTCGGTCAGCCGCGGCGACAGGGACGCGGGCTCCACGGCCCGATATTACCCCGGTCGGCGGTATCATCGCCGCACCGGGAGCCTCGCGACCGACGGAGAGGAGCTGCCCATGCCCGACGCCCAGGAGCCCGCCGGACCGCCCGGCGTCCGCCGCGGCCTCACGAACTACGGCGACCCCGAGTTCAGCATGTTCGTGCGTGGGGCCTACGCGCGCGGGATGGGGCTCACCCGAGAGGACCTCTCGCGGCCCGTCATCGGCCTCGCCCAGACGTGGAGCGAGTTCAATCCGTGCCACCGCCATCTCCGCGAGGTCGCCGAGGCGGTCAAGCGCGGGGTGTGGCAGGCCGGCGGGCTGCCGCTCGAGTTCCCCACGATCTCCCTCGGCGAGATCTTCCTGTCGCCGACGAGCATGCTCTTCCGGAACCTCATGGCGATGGACACCGAGGAGATGATCCTCGGCCAGCCGATGGACGGGGTGGTGCTCCTCGGCGGCTGCGACAAGACCCTGCCGGCGCAGCTGATGGGGGCGGCGAGCGCGGACCGGCCCGCGATCGTCGTGACGGCGGGCCCGATGCTCACCGGCCGCTACGAGGGAATGCGGCTCGGGGCGTGCACGGACTGCCGGGGGCTCTGGACCGAGCACCGGGCCGGGGAGATCGACGCGCTGCGCATGGAGGCGATCCAGGGCGAGCTCTTCCCCTCGACCGGCACCTGCATGGTCATGGGGACGGCGAGCACGATGGCGGCGATGACGGAGGCGCTCGGCATGACGCTCCCCGGCATGGCGGCCATACCCGCTCCGCTCTCGCGGCGCCTTCGCCTGGCGGAGGCGGCCGGCCGGCGGATCGTCGAGATGGCCCGGGAGGACCTCCGGCCCTCCCGGATCCTCACCCGCGCGGCGTTCGAGAACGCCGTGCGCGTCCTCATGGCGGTCGGCGGCTCGACGAACGTGGTCGTCCACCTGCCGGCGATCGCGGGCCGGGCCGGCGTCCCCCTCCGGCTCGACGACTTCGACCGGCTCGCCCGCACCACGCCCATGGTGGCGAGCGTCCGGCCATCGGGAAAGCACCACATGGAGGACCTCGCGGAGGCGGGCGGCATCCCGGCGGTGATGAAGGCGCTGGCGCCGCTCCTCCACCTGGACGCGCCGACGGTGACGGGCCGGACGCTCGGAGCTCTCCTGGACGACGTCACCGTCCCCGGCAGCTGGCAGGACGTGCTCACGACTCTCGACCGTCCGTTCAAGGCCGAGGGCGGGCTGGCGATCCTGCGCGGCAGCCTCGCGCCCGACGGCGCGGTGCTCAAGGTGTCGGCCGCCACCCCGGCGCTCCTCCGCCACCGGGGCCCCGCCTGCGTCTTCCGCGACCTCGCCGACCTGTCGGCCCGGGTCGACGACCCTGCGCTTTCCGTCACGCCGGAGAGCGTCCTCGTGCTGCAGCACGCCGGTCCCGTGGGGGGACCCGGGATGCCCGAGGCGGGCTCGCTCCCGATCCCGAAGAAGCTGCTCGCGGCCGGTGTCCGGGACATGGTGCGGGTCTCGGACGCGCGGATGAGCGGGACGGCCGGCGGGACCGTCGTGCTCCACGTCGCGCCCGAGGCCGCGGTGGGCGGCCCGCTCGCGCACGTCCGGGACGGGGACGAGATCCTGCTCGACACGGAGGCGCGCCGCCTCGAACTCCTGGTGCCCGACGCGGAGCTTGCGCGTCGCCGGTCGACCTGGCAGGCGCGGACCGCCCTGCCCGACCGGGGCTATCGCCGGCTGTTCGGGGAGCGCGTGCTCCAGGCGCCCCAGGGCTGCGACTTCGACTTCCTGGTGGCGGCCGCCCGGCGCTCCGCCTCCTGAGGTAAGCCGGTCAGTCGATGCCGGGCGTGGCGCCCGGGAGGCGCACGGCCAGCACCCCGAGCGCGTGGAGGCTCACCCCGCAGAAGGCGAGATAGAGTCGCTGCCAGCCGTGGTCCACGAGGCTCACCCGGCGGCGAGGGCCAGGCGCGCGGCTCCGCCGGCCAGGAACGCGGTGGCGCCGCCCACGGGCCGCGCCAGGACTCCGCCGATCCGCCAGCGGCCCTGCTCCTCGACCAGCTCGTAGAGCGCGTCGATCGTCTCGCCGTTCGCGCCCTCGACGCGCACCTCCACGAACCCGTGGCCGGCGTTCACCAGCTCCGCCCGCGTCACGGTGGCCCTAGCCGAGCGCGCGATCGGCGCGTACCCGCTGGTCACCATCTCGCGGAAGGCCTCGAGCCCGAAACGCGTCTGGATGGCGGAGGACGCGTAGGTGTACGCGGTCGCCCAGTCGTCCCGCCGGAACGCGTCGAGCTGCTCGAGCACGGTGCGGGTCATGTCCTCCCGGGGGTCGCCGCCCTGCCCCGCGGCCGGCCCGGCGAGGATCAGGAGGGCGAGCCCGAGCGCGCGCCCTGCCGATTCCGGGCGCCGCCGGCCGCCCGGCGTCGTCAGCGACGCCTCCTCACACGCCCTGGACGGAGTAGCCACCGTCGACCGGGATGGCCGTCCCGGTGACGAAGTCGGACGCCGCGCTCGCGAGGAACACGGCGATCCCGGCGTGGTCCTCGGGGGTGCCCCAGCGCCCGGCCGGCGTCCGCGCCACCACCCGGTCGTGGAGCCCTGCCACCTGCTCGCGGGCCTTCCTCGTGAGGTCGGTGTCGATCCAGCCCGGCAGCACGGCGTTGACCTGGATGTTCTCCCGCGCCCAGGCCGTCGCCATCGCCCGGGTCATCTGCACGATGCCGCCCTTGCTGGCGGCGTAGGGCGTGGTGAAGGCGGCACCGAAGATCGACATCATCGAGCCGATGTTGATGATCTTCCCGCCCCCGGCCCGGACCATGTGAGGGTACGCCGCGTGGGAGCACACAAACGCGCTGGTGAGGTTCGTGTCGAGGACCGTGTGCCACTCGTCCAGCGTGTACTCCTCGGGGCGCTTCCGGATGTTGGTCCCGGCGTTGTTCACGGGGATGTCGAGCCGCCCGAAGCGGTCGACGACGGCCTGCACCATCGCCCGGCACGACGCCTCGTTCCGGACGTCGACCTCGACCGCCATCGCCCGCGCGCCGACCGCCTCCAGCTCCTTGACGGCGGTGGCACTCTTGCCGGCCTGGCGTCCGGCGACGGCGACGGCCGCGCCCGCCTGGGCGAGCCCCCGGGCCATCCCGAGGCCGATGCCGCCATTGCCGCCCGTGACGATCGCGACCTTGCCCGTGAGATTGAAGAGCTTCATGCGCGCTATCTCCCCGTACCGGTGCCGACCGACCCACGGAGGCGGGGGTCGAGGGTGTCGCGGAGGCCGTCGCCGAGGAGGTTGAGGCTGAGGCCGGCCACCGTCAAGGTGATGCCAGGAAACAGGCTGACCCAGAGCGCCTCGCGGATCACGTTCTTCCCGCTGGCGATGACGTTGCCCCACGAGGGGACGTACGGCGGCACGCCGACGCCGAGGAACCCGAGGATCGCCTCGGCCAGCACGGCGTACGCGAAGATGAAGGTCCCCTGGACCAGGAGCGGCGCCAGGCAGTTCGGCAGGATGTGCCGGACGGCGACCGCGAAGTCGCGCCGGCCGAGCGCCCGGGCCGCCGCCACGTAGTCCAGCTCGCGGAGGCTGAGCACGGTGCTCCGCACGAGCAGCGCCGTCCGCGGCATGTAGACGAGGGACAGGGCGAGAATCACGTTCCACACCCCGGGCCCCCGCGCGGCCATGAAGGCGATGGCCAGGATGATCGCGGGGAAGGCCATGAGCCCGTCCATGAAGCGCATGACGACCAGGTCGAGGCGCCGGTAATAGCCCGCGATGAGGCCGATCAGCGTGCCCCCGAGCGAGGTGAACAGCATGGTGACGCCGCCGACGAGGAGCGACACCCGGCTGCCGTGGACGACCAGGCTGTAGACGTCGCGGCCGAACTCGTCGGTCCCGAGGTAGTTGGCGGCGCTGGGGGGCTTAAGCCGCTGTGGCGGGTCGAGGCGCGTGGGCACATGGGTCGAGATCTGGTTCGCGAAGATCGCCATCAGCAGGAACAGCAGGAAGATCGTGGCGCCGAGGACCACGTTCCGGTTGCGGAGGAGCCGGCTGAACCAGCGGATCCGCGGGGCGGTCGGCTCGACCATCGAGACCGCGCGGGTCCCCGGCACCATCTTGTCCACCACGACGTCCGTAGAAGGCGCCATGCTAGTCGTAGCGGATGCGGGGATCGATGAACGCGTAGACCATGTCGACCGCGAGGTTGATCAGGACGTAGGTGGCGGCCGTCACCAGCACGACTCCCTGCACGACGGGATAGTCGCGCCGCAGGATCGCCGAGATGATGAGGCGGCCCATCCCGGGGATGTTGAAGACGATCTCCGTCACGACGGCGCCGCCGATCAGGATCGCCATCGTGATGCCGATCACGGTCACGACCGGGACCAGCGCGTTGCGGAACCCGTGGACGTACGCGACGACCCGGCGCGGGAGCCCCTTCGCCCGGGCGGTCCGGATGTAGTCCTGCTGGAGGACCTCGACCATGCACGAGCGGGAGATGCGCGCGATGAGGGCCGACTGGTTGAAGCCCAGCGACACCGCCGGCAGCACCATGTAGCGGAGCGCGGCCCAGGGATCGGTGAGGATCGACGCATACCCGGCCGCCGGCAGCCATCCCAGCCGGACCGCGAAGAGATAGATGAAGTTCAGGCTGAGCCAGAATCCGGGCACGCAGACGCCGAGGAGCGCTCCCAGCATGAGCAGGCGGTCCCACCAGGAACCCTGGTTGGCGCCCGCGACGATGCCGGACGGCACCCCGATCAGGACCGCGACCAGGAGCGATGTGATCATCAGGACGAGCGTTGGCTCCACCCGCTCCCAGAGCGCCTGGGTCACGGGCCGGTCGAGGAAGTAGGAGCGCCCCAGATCGCCGTGCAGGATGCGCCGGTAGAAGAGGAACAGCTGCTCCAGCAGGGGCCGGTCGAGCCCCAGCGCCTGGCGGGCCGCGTCGATCTGGGCCGCGTTCGCCTCCGGCCCGAGCATGACTGCGACGGGATCGCCGGGGATCAGGTGGATCAGCAGGAAGACCACGGTGACGACGACGGCCATCACCGGGATCACGGCGAGGAGGCGGCGGATGAGGTAGGCGGTCATGGCGGGAACGGCGGGGGCCGCCAGTGCGCGGCCCCCGCCACGTCACGCGATCTGCCGGACGCTACTTGTCCAGCCAGACGTTCCAGAGTCGCACCCGCTCCGTCTTCTCGTTCAGGCCGTGCAGCTTCTTCGAGGCCGCCCGCAGCCCGAACAGGTCGCCGTAGCGGATGACCGGGACCTTCTCGTAGAAGGCCTTGTGCATCTGCTCCCAGAGCGCGAACCGCTTCTTGTAGTCGGTCTCGCGGATCATCGCCGTCTTGATCGTCTGGATCTGCTCGTCGCAGGTCCAGCCCGGCCAGCTGCAGCTCAGCACGTTGGA